>NZ_JBQVRO020000007.1:0-196366 GCF_052439115.2 Halorubrum sp. FL23 | reverse complement strand
CGTGGCCTTCGCGAGTGGTTCTCTGGGAACGGGCTCGATCCAATCCCGTGCATAGATTCTGTCGTTCGCAACTCCAGGTCATTCGCGGGGGAGTTCACGCCGGAGGGCGCACACAGATTCGGTCGCGGGGCGCGTGTTGCCGCGGCGGCGGCTCGGGACACGCGTTATTACCACCGGGCGCGTATCGGGGGCCATGCGCGAACTCGTCTTCGCCCTGGAGTACGAGCCGGGGCGCAACAGGGTGGCCGACGCGCTGGCCGACCACTCGGGGGCTCGGGTCCGGTCGCTGTCGGTGCACGCCACCGACGACCACCTCTGGCGCGTCGACCACGCGACCGGCACCCCGGCCGCGCTCGACGACATCGAGGCCGCCTTCCTCGACGGCGACTACTACGCCGACTGCCTCGCGTCGGAGCACTGCGGCGCGGCCCAGACCACTCGCGTCCTCGACCACACGGACGACACGCTGGTGTTGTACACCGACTGGGAGCCCACGCCGGTCTGCGCGTCCGTCCCGCACATCGCGCGCGACCATCTCGGGGAGAGCGTGCTGTTCGAGACGCGCCACGAGGGGCGCCACTACACCTGGCGACTCATCCACTCCGGCGAGGGCGACGTGGGCGACTTCTTCGACGCGCTCCGGGAAGCCGTGGGCGACGCCGCCCGGACCGAACTGCTCAAGACGGCGAGCGTGTCGGGCGCGACCGGCGGATCGGGAGCCAGCGAGAGCGATATCGGCCTCAGTCCCGAGCAGGAGGCCGCGCTCAGGGCCGCCGTCGAACACGGCTACTACGAGTCCCCCCGCGAGGTCGACGTCGGCGGGCTCGCCGACCACCTCGACGTGCCGCGGTCGACGCTCACGTACCGGCTCCGTCGGGCCGAGGAGCGGCTCGCGAAGGCGCACGTCGCCGAGGGCCGGGTCGTCGACGCCGGGCCGGCCTCGCGGTGAGATCGGCCGCCGGCGGGAGCGTCGGGTCCGATCGGAGCCGGCCAGTTGGAATGTTCCAACCAAGGCTTATCGAGATACGGCCCGTCTCTCCACGTAATGACAGACGGTTCGGACGACGGCGACGGGGCCGGCGAAGCGGGACGCCGCCGAGAGCTGACCGCCAGCCTCGCGGTCCCCGAGATGGACTGCCCCTCCTGCGCCGGGAAGGTCGACAACGCGCTCGGACGCCTCGACGGCGTGACTGACGCGGCGCTCAACCCGACCGCCGGGACGGCGACGGTGACGTACGACCCGGAGGTCGCCGACGAGGCGGCCGTGATCGCGGCGATCGAAGGCGCCGGGTACGAGGTCACCGAGGGGCGGACGGGCGGCTCCGAGGACGCCGACGGCACCGAGGCCGGTGGCGACGGCGCGGGCGCCGGCGGGGTCGCCGTCGCGCCCCCCGCCGAGGTCTGGACGAGCGCGCGCGCCAAGAAGACGTGGGTGGGCGCCGGGCTCGTGACGCTCGGGCTCCTGTTCGAGTTCGTCTTGACGGGGCGGAACACCGCGGTGGCGAGCGTGCTCGGCGCCCCGCTCACGCTCGCCGACGCCCTGTTCATCGGCGCGGTCGCCGCGAGCGGGGTTCCCGTCATCCGCGGGGGGTTCTACTCGGCGCGCAACCGGAGCCTCGACATCGACCTCCTGATGGGGACGGCGATCATCGCGGCGACCGGGATCGGCTACTTCGTCGAAGCCGCCACGCTCGCCGTCCTGTTCAGCATCGCCGAGCTGTTGGAGGACTACGCGATGGACCGCGCGCGCGACTCCCTGCGCGAGCTGATGGAGCTGTCGCCGGACGAGGCGACCGTTAAGCGCGACGGCGACGAGGCGACCGTCCCCGCCGACGACGTGGCGGTCGGCGAGGTCGTGGTCGTCCGCCCGGGCGAGAAGATCCCGCTCGACGGGACCGTCGTCGAGGGGGAGAGCGCGGTCGACGAGTCGCCGATCACCGGCGAGAGCGTCCCCGTCGACAAGGCCCCCGGCGACGAGGCGTTCGCGGGCGCGATCAACGAGGAGGGGTACCTCGAGATCGAGGTCACCTCGACCGCAGGCGACTCCACGCTCGCGCGGATCATCGAACTGGTGCAGGGCGCGCAGGCCGAGAAGACCGAGACGGAGCGGTTCGTCGACCGCTTCGCGGGGTACTACACGCCGGTCGTGGTGGTGCTGGCGATCCTGACTGCCGCGGTCCCGCCGCTGGTCATCGCGGACCCGATCGCGGTCGAGATCGCCGGCTACGGGGTCACGTTCGCCGCGGACTGGGGGACGTGGTTCGTCCGCGGACTCACGCTGCTCGTGATCGCGTGTCCCTGCGCGTTCGTCATCTCGACGCCCGTCTCGGTCGTCTCCGGGGTCACGAGCGCGGCGCGGAACGGCGTCCTGGTCAAGGGGGGGAACCACCTCGAAGCGATGGGTGACGTGGACGCGGTCGCGCTCGACAAGACCGGGACGCTCACCGAGGGGCGGCTGACGGTCACCGACCTGCTCCCGCTGGGCGACGCCGACGAGACGGCCCTGCTGCGCCGGGCGGCGGCGCTGGAGCGCCGGAGCGAACACCCGATCGCGACCGCGATCCTCGACCGCGCCGAGCGGGCCGGGACGACCGACCTCCCCGAGCCGACCGGGTTCGAGAGCCTCACGGGGAAGGGGATCCGGGCCGAGATCGACGGCGAGACGTACTACGCCGGGAAGCCCGCGCTGTTCGAGGAGCTCGGGTTCGACCTGTCGCGGGCGCGGGCCGAGACCGACGGCGGGGTCGTGACCGGAGACGACGAAGTCGGAGCCGCGGCCGAGGGGGACGGTTCCCCCGGTGCGTTCGGCGAGGGCGCCCTCGCCGCGCTGGAACGCGAGGGGAAGACGGTGGTGCTCGTCGGGACGGCGACGGAGCTGACGGGCGCCGTCGCGGTCGCCGACGAGGTCCGTCGCGACTCGGCGCGCGCGGTCGAGCGCCTCCAAGCGCTCGGCGTGGAGCGCGTCGTCATGCTGACCGGCGACAACGAGGGGACCGCGCGAGCGATCGCCGAGCAGGTCGGCGTCGACGAGTACCGGGCGGACCTCCTGCCGGAGGAGAAGGTGGCTGCCGTCGAGTCGCTGCAGGCCGAGTACGGCGAGGTCGCGATGGTCGGCGACGGGATCAACGACGCGCCCGCGCTGGCGACCGCCGAGGTCGGCATCGCGATGGGCGCCGCGGGGACGGACACCGCCCTGGAGACCGCCGACATCGCGCTGATGGGCGACGACGTGGCGAAGCTCCCGTACCTCTACGCGCTCTCGCACACCGCCAACGGCGTCATCCGCCAGAACATCTGGGCGAGCCTCGGCGTGAAGTTCCTGCTGGCGCTCGGCGTGCCGCTGGGGCTGGTGAGCGTCGCCGTCGCGGTCGTCGTCGGCGACATGGGGATGAGCCTCGGCGTCACCGGCAACGCGATGCGGCTCTCCGGCATCGAGCCCGAGTCGTTCGAGTAGGGGGCCGGACCGGCCACCCCGCGACGCGATAACAAACATGAACAATTATTAAGGATGCGCTCATCCGTGGGGATGTGCCACCCGTAGTACACGGCTGATCCAGGCTCGGAATCGGAGGCGGCGGTCGGTCCCGAGGGTCCGAGCACGTGCGAGACGAGTATCAAGACGGAGACAGCGGCGTCGACCGACGGAGACGCGGCCTGCCGCGAGGCGGGCGACGACCTCCCGACCGCGGCCGAGGCGGTCGCCCGCTCCGCGGCGACGTTCGACCCGACGGACACGGAGCGGATCCCGAACGGAACCGGCCGGTGGAACGCGTACGCGGGGTCGTGTCACGGCGACGAGTGACCGACCTCGGCCCGATTTTTCGATCGGCGAACGGCGCTCCGGGAGCGACCCGGCCCTTTTAGGCGGCGAGCCGACTACGAGCCACCGGCCGATGACGATGCACCGCTCCGAGCTGCCTCGGCACCAGCGATGACGAGCCCTATGAGTGCCGAGGCCGCTATTTTTGACGGTAGAAGGAGCCTCTGAGACGATCTTGTTGGGACCACTGTGGTGGACAGAGGCCCCAGTCAGTCCCGTCCGATCAGGCAGACACGGATTTGACAACGTTGCTGAGCAGCTGTACCACATGGCCGCCGAAATTTCCGACCGGGTCCTCGACGGCGAACTCGACCGCGCGGAAGCCGTCGAGCGCGTCGGTCGGACGAAAGTCGAGCGAGCGGATCGAGAGCGTGAGGGCGTCGAGGAGGATGTGGACTGGGGCCTGAACGCGTGACGTTCGCAGCGGTTTCGGACACCGGACGCAAACACTGGCCGGCCCGTGAAAACTCTCATCGACGCCAGACCACCCCAAACGCGTCACTTTGGCCATCTGTTCCGGCAGACGGCGAAGACTCGTGGCCCTGATCCTGCGGTCGTCGGCGCTGCGTTGCCGGATGTAGTCGAACCGGACGAGGAGCTTCGTTGTGCGTCTCTACAGCCGCGGTTGCTGGCATTCCGACTTCCATGCCGAGTGGCGGCGATCGGATCGAGGGGCGTGCGAGCGCAGCCGTGAGATGTCCGCCAGCATCAACGAGAGACTGCACCTCGTCACCGCGGTGGACACGCGTTCGAGATCGACGACCGCAGACAGCTGGATAGACGCCGCGACCTGTACTTGATATCGCGGTTATCGATTTATCGCCGCGAGACGGGGGACGGTCGGACGACCCGATCGACGCCCTCGAAGAGTGGGTTCCACCGGCTTCCGTCGCTCGGGGGAGCCGGCGGTCGCCTGCGTCCGCCGTTCAGAGCGGGGCGTCGACGGCGTCGTTCGCGCGCCCGATCCCGGCGAGCGCCTTCGGATCGATCGCCTCGACCGCGGCGTCGTCGTAGCCGGCTTGGTCGTCGGTCGCGAACGCGTCCCGGACCTCCCGCAGCGACGAGGCCGACGCCGAAAGCCGGTCGTCGGCCGCCCGCTCCTCGCCGTTCGCCGCGGCGTCGACCGCCCCGGCCGCCGACTCCCTCGCACGCGAGATACCGTCGCGCACCGGGTCGGACGCGGTTCGGTCGCGCTGCCGGTCCCCGTCCGTCTCGTTCTCGGCGGTGGTGTCTGTATCGCCGTCGCCATCCGGACTGAGCGACGCCGCGAGCGCGGACAGCTCGTCGAGCTCGCCACGGAGCGTCCGCGCGAGCGCGAGCTTCCCGGTCCGGACCTCCCGGCGAACCGCGTTGTCGTCGTCGTCGAAGGAGTCCGGCGTCACGCGGTACGCCCCGCGGGTCCCGTCGCGGTCGACCACCTCGACCGTGTACCGGCCCGCGCGGTGGACCGCGACCGCGAATCGGTCGGTCTCGACCGGCTCGCCCTCGTAGACGACGCCGGCGTAGTCCTCGACGACGCGCACGCGGTCGACCCCGTTCGCCTCCCTCGCGTCGCCCCGGATCCAGCCGGCGTCCTCGCGGGCGACGACCGTGAGCTCCCCGTCGCCGCCGACCCGAGCGAGCCCGCCCTCGTGGACGAACCGGGACGCGACCGGGGCGAGACCCGGCCCGTTGGCGACGAGGAGATGCGGGCCGGGCTCGACGCGGAGGTACTCGAAGACCCCGCCGCGGGTGACCGTCGCGGTCGGGGCCTCGCTCGCGAGCCGGACGGCCACCTCCGTCGAGAGCGGGAACAGCGACACCCCGGCGACGTCCGCGACCGCGTCGGCGGCCCCGTCCGTGACCCCGTCGAGCGCGCCCGCCGTGCCGGCCCGGAGCCGCCGGACCCGACCGACGACGCGGTTCGCGAGCCCCGCCGGCTCCGCGCCGTCGATCCGCCGGCGGTGTGCGGGGTCGGTGACGTCCGAGAGCGGGTCCGTGAACCGCTCCTGCTCCCAGGGGATGCCGACCGACGTGATGTGGCTCGCGAGCGCGTCCTCGGCGAAGCCGG
The DNA here is from genome assembly GCF_052439115.2 of Halorubrum sp. FL23. Lineage (NCBI taxonomy): Archaea > Methanobacteriati > Methanobacteriota > Halobacteria > Halobacteriales > Haloferacaceae > Halorubrum > Halorubrum sp. FL23. The sequence continues at coordinate 190,496 of NZ_JBQVRO020000007.1, read as the reverse complement.
GGATCGCGAACTCGAAGCTCAGCTGCGGCCCGACGAAGTCGTCGATCGCCTCGCGGAGCGGCGGGAGGGGTTCGAGCGCGTAGGTCGCGTCGGCGTCGACGGCGCTGTCCGGGTGAGCGATCACGAGTCCGGGGTCGCGCAGGGGGAGGTCCGCGGACGGGGTCGGGAGCCCGCGCCACGCGCCGACCGTCACCCGCTCGTCGATCAGGTCCGTCCGCTCGATCGACAGGGACGGGTGTTCGTGGAGGGGGGCGCCGTCGAGCTCCGGAAGGACGAACGGGAGCCGCGCCCCCTCGTCTCGGGGGAGGCCGTAGGCGAAGGGGGCGCGGAGCGTCGCCGAGACGTCGATCGCGTCGTTGGTCACGTCGGAGACCAGATCCCCGGTCGGGAGCCGCTCGAAGCTGGGGACGAGCCCGTTGACCTCGCTGGCGCTGGAGTGTGACCCCACCTCGGAGAGGACCCCGGGACGCGACCCCTCGGGGATCTCCGGGTCGAGGAACTCGTTGTTCGGGCTGGCGCGGGAGTGCGCGCTGGCGGAGAGCAGCAGCGGGTCGCCGCTCTCGCGGTCCACGAACACCTGCAACAGCTCCCAGTCGTGCCAGTGGAAGTTGACCGTGAACTGGTCGAACGCCGAGTAGAGCCAGTACTGCACCGCGTCGACGCCCGGCGCCGCCTCGACGACGTTGTAGAACACGGTGGGCGCGGGCGGCGACCCGGTCTCGCGGAACGCCGCCGAGTAGTCGTCGAGCGCCGTGAACCCGTCGACGACGGCGCCGTCGTCGGTCTCGACGACGTACGGACGCGGGTCGGTGGGGTACCACCGCTCTAACGCGCCGAAGTACAGGTCCGGCGCGTATCGGCCGACCACCGCCGGGATCTCCTCGGGAGCGTCCGCGGGTGGCTCTTCCGCCCCGTCGGTGTCGTCGGGCTCGTCGGCCCCCTCGTCAGTCGCGCCTCCGTCGGCGGAGTCCGGCCGCGAGACGTACCACGCGCCGGCGGCGCCGCCCGCCGCGAGCGCGGCGACTCCAGCGTACCCGAGCACGCGGCGTCGCCGGCGATCCGCGGGAGCCCCGCCGCTCGGCGCGCGCTCGGCGCTCGGCTCCGAGGTTTCCGTCCCGTCCGCGTCGTCTCGGCCGGTCATCTGATTCCGTGAGATGAGGGCCCGGAGTGCGTTAAACGTTACCAATAGACGATGGTTTCGAAACGCCGGAACCGTCCGGGGAGACGTTTAACATCCCGCCGGCGAACGTGTGGCCATGGATCCAGACGTGGACCGGTTCGGCTCCCGGCGGTCGACGGTGTACGGACAGCGCGGCGTGGTCGCGGCGAGCCAGCCCCTCGCGAGCGAGGCGGGGATCGAGGTGCTCCGCGACGGGGGGAACGCGTTCGACGCCGCGGTGGCGACCGCGGCCGCCCTCAACGTCGTCGAGCCCACGTCGACGGGGTTGGGCGGCGACGTGTTCGCGCTGTACCGCACCGCCGACGGCGAGGTCGGCGCCATGCGCGCCTGCGGCGGCGCGCCAGCGGGCGCGACGGTGGAAAAGGTCCGGGAGTCGCTCGCGGCCGACGACGACATCGACGAGGGCGACCCGAGCGGGGTCGAGATGCCGACGACCGGGGCACAGACGGTGACGGTCCCGGGGACCGCGCGGGGGTGGGAGGCGACCGCCGAGCGGTTCGGCGAGTTCGGCCTCAATCGGCTCCTGCAGCCGGCGATCCGCTACGCGACGGAGGGGTACCCGGTCAGCGAGGTGATCGCGGACCAGTGGACGCAGGGCGAGGACCTGTTCGAGAGCGACCACGCCCGCGAGGCGTACCTCTTCGACGGCGAGTCGCCCTCGGTCGGACAGCGGGTGACGCTCCCCCGGCTCGGCGAGTCGATGGAGCTGATCGCCGAGGCGGGCGCCGACGCCGTCTACGAGGGCGAGATCGGCGAGGCCATCGCCGCGGAGGTGCAGGCGGCGGGCGGCTTCATGACGGTCGAGGACCTCGCGGACTTCGAGGTGGAGTGGCCGGAGCCGGTGTCGACGACGTACAACGGGGCGGAGGTGTACGAGCTCCCGCCGAACAACCAGGGGCTCATCGCGCTGGAGGCGCTCAACGTCGCGGCCGAGGTGGGCGCCGGCGAGCACGACTACGACGCTCCCGAGCGCGTCCACTACTTCGCGGAGGCGCTGAAGATGGCCTTCCACGACGGCCACCGCTACATCACCGACCCGGCCTACGAGGAGGTCCCGCCGCTCGCGTCCGCGGCGTGGGCGGAGCGACGGGCGGCCGAGGTCGGCGAGACGGCCAACCGCGACGCGAGCTTCGGCGTCCCCGACGCCAACGCCGAGGACGCCGACACCGTCCTGTTGACGGTCGCCGACGAGGCGGGCAACGTCGTCTCGTACATCAACTCGCGGTTCGCCGGGTTCGGGTCCGGGCTGGTCGCCGGCGAAACCGGGATCGCCTTACAGAACCGCGGCTCGTCGTTCTCGCTCGATCCGGACCACCCGAACCGGCTCGAACCCGGCAAGCGACCGTTCCACACCCTCATGCCCGGACTGATCCGATTCGACGAGGACGACTGGGCCGCCTTCGGCGTGATGGGCGGCTACATGCAGCCGCAGGGGCACGTGCAGGTGGTCTCGAACCTCGTCGACTACGGACTGCCGCTCCAGCGCGCGCTCGACGAGCCGCGGTGGCGGTACCGCGAGAGCGGCGAGTTGGCGCTCGAACCGCGCGTCGACGGGGCGGTCGCCGCGAAGCTGTCCCGGAAGGGCCACGACGTCCGAACGCTCCCGCCGACCGCGTTCGGCGGCGCGCAGATCGCGCGATCCCGGGAGGGCGTCCTCTCGGCGGCGACCGAGCCCCGGAAAGACGGGAACGCGCAGGGGTACTGACCGAAACGGTCCCCGGCTGAGAAACCCCTCACGGCTCGTCACGCGGACCGTCCGCGCCGTCGCCGTCCTTGCGCCGTTGCGTCGTTCGGACCCCGATCAGTGGCCGGACCGGCGGACGCGTCGGAGCGCGCCGTCACCGTCGCAGTCGCCCCCATTGGTAGTCAATATCATATATACACTTGAGATTGTACTTACATGGCCAAATGAGGCATACGTCGGGTAATTTAGGGTAGAAAACGTCTTATACGTTGGTTCATACGCTATGGTGAGGAGTGTTATCACGTGAGTGTCTCTGAAACGTACGTCCGTTACCGCCAAACCCTCAGCGAGGAACCGCTCGCCATCGGGGTCCTGCTCGTGGCCCTCTGGATGGCGTGGTCGCTCGCCTCCGGGCTTCTGAGTGGGGGAATTCAGGTTAGCAGCCTCGCGTCCCTCATCTGGGACGGGTTACTCAGGGGGCTGATAATCGGTCTGGCAGGTATCGGACTCTCGATGACGTACAGTATTCTCAACTTCGCGAACTTCGCGCACGGCGACTACCTCACCACGGGGGCGTTCGCCGGGATGGCGACGAGCTATCTCGTCGCCGGGATCGGCGAAAACAGCGTCGGCGCGCTCCTGCTCGTCGGTGCGGGCGGTTCGGTGTTCGGCGGGGCGCTGGGTATCGGGGTCACGACCGCGCCGCTCGCCGTCGTGCTCGGGGCCCTGCTCGCGGGGATCGCCACCATCGCGCTGGCGCTGGTGATCGACCGGTTCGTCTACCGGCCGATCCGCGGCGAGAGCGGTATCGCGCTGCTGATAACCAGTATCGGCGTCGCGTTCGCGCTCCGATACCTGCTCCAGTTCGTCTTCGGAGCGGGCGTGCGCGGGACGACCGCCGCGGGGTCGGTTCCACGCGTCAACGTGCCCGCGATCGACGGGACGTTCCGGGTGACGGCGCACGACATCAGTCTCGTGGTCGTCGCGGCCGGCCTCATGCTCGGCGTCCATCTCCTGCTCCAGCGGACGAAGCTCGGGAAGGCGATGCGCGCGATGTCCGACAACGAGGACCTCGCGCGGATCACCGGGATCCCGACGGAGCGGGTCATCCGCACGACGTGGATCGTCGGCGCCGGGCTCACCGGCGTCGCGGGGTACATGTTCGTCCTCTGGAAGGGGACGCTCGGATTCAACGACGGCTGGCTGCTCCTGTTGCTCGTGTTCGCCGCGGTCATCCTCGGCGGCATCGGGTCGATCTACGGGGCGATCGGCGGCGGGATCATCATCGGGTTGACGGCCTCCGTCTCCGTGGTCTGGATCCCCTCGGAGTTCGGTCGCGCGGCCGCCTTCCTCGTGATGATCGTGATACTGCTGTTCAAGCCTGAAGGCATCTTCGCCGGGAGGACCACAGCATGAGCGCGAGTGACGTTCGCGCGCGCTTCAGGGGGCTCTTCGAGCGGGACGTGACGCTCGTCCTCGCCGTCCTCGGCGCGCTCTACGTGGCGTACATCCTCGCCGGAGTGGTGTTCGGCTACGGGCTCCGCGGACAGCTGAACTCGATCGCCAACCTCACCTTCTACATCGGCGTGTTCGGCATGCTCGCGCTGGCGTTGAACCTCCACTGGGGATACACCGGGCTGTTCAACATCGGCATCGTCGGCTTCATGGGAATCGGCATCTACGTGACGGCGCTGGTCTCGAAGCCGCCGGTCGCGGAGGGGGGCGCCGCGCAGGTCGGCGGCTTCGGCCTCCCGCTGGTCGTCGGGGTGGTCGCCGGCGTGGTCGCGGCCGGCCTCTTCGGTCTCCTCGTCGCGCTGCCGGCGCTCCGGCTCCGGGCGGACTACCTCGCGATCGTCACGGTGGCGTTCTCTGAGATCGTCCGGTTCACGATGATGTCCCGGACGTTCCAGACGTTCACGGTGCCGGACACGATCGACCTCTGGCTGTTCACGATCGACCCGACGGCCGACACGGTCGGGCTCGGCGGCGGAGGCGGGCTCATCCTGAACTACACCGACCCGCTCGAAGCGCTGTTGCGAACGCTGTTCCTCTGGGAGCCGTACCTCGGGTTCGTCGCGGTGGTCGAGCGGACCCTCATCCCGAACAACCCCAAGCCGGTGATCGACGGACTGGCGTACGGGGTCCTCCTGCTCATCGGCGTCGGGCTGTTCTATCTCCTCCTCTCGCGGACCGGAAAGTCGCCGTTCGGGCGCGTCCTGAAGGCGATCCGCGAGGACGAGGACGTCGCGAACGCCCTCGGGAAGGACACCGACCGGTTCAAGCTCACGGCGTTCGTGCTCGGCGCCGCGCTGATGGGGCTCGGCGGCATCCTGTGGTACTCGAGCCGCGGGAGCATCACGCCGCCGTCGTTCCGGCCGAACATCACCTTCTTCATCTGGATCGCGCTGATCATCGGCGGTTCGGGGTCGAACACGGGGAGCTTCCTCGGCGGCGCGATCTTCGCCGGAGTGTTGTACGAAGGGCCGCGGTACTTCAAGAACCTCGTTCAGGCGGCCTTCGATCTGGGCGACGCGCCGCGGAACTTCGGCGAGGCGATGGCCGGGTTCGCGTCGCTCGACCCGATGCCGTTTATCCTGTACACGCTCGACAGCGTCAGCCAGCTGCGGCTGGTGATCATGGGCGTGGTGCTGATCTGGCTGATGCACAACCGCCCCGAGGGGCTGCTCGGCCACCGCAAAGAGACGGCGTCGAGCGTCGACCTCGCTCGACCGGGAAGCGACGGCCCGACCGGGAACCCGGCGGCCGCGGACGGGGGTGAGAACCAATGAGCGAGACGGACGAGTCCCCCACCGAGTCGAAGCCGTCGGACCCCGAAGCGGGCAGCGACGCCGACGACGCCGCGTCCGGGGCCGACCTCTCCGGAGTGATGGGCACCGAGGCCGACGTTCCGAGCGCGGACGACGGGGCCCGGTACGCCCCCCTCGAAGTCGAGGGGCTCCGGAAGGAGTTCGGCGGGATCACCGCCGTCGACGGCGTCAGCTTCGACGTCGAAGAGGGGACGCTCACCGGCCTCATCGGACCGAACGGCGCCGGGAAGTCGACGACGTTCAACCTCATCACCGGGATGCTCGACCCCACCGCGGGGACGGTCCGGTTCAACGGCGAAGACATCACCGGGCTCCAGCCCCACGAGATCGCGAACAGGGGGCTCGCGCGGACGTTCCAGATCGCCCGCGAACTCGAGGAGATGACGGTCCTCGAGAACATGATGCTCGCACCGAAGGGACAGGTCGGCGAGTCGCTGTGGCGATCGATCATGCCGATGACCCGCGGGTCGGTCCGCGAGCAGGAGACGGAGCAGCTCGAGCGGGTCTGGGAGGTGCTCGACTTCTTCGAGATCGACCACCTCGCCCAGGAGTACGCGGGGAACCTCTCCGGCGGGCAGCGGAAGCTGCTGGAGATGGCTCGGGCGCTGCTGACCGATCCAGACGTGCTGCTCCTCGACGAGCCGTTCGCGGGCGTCAACCCGACGCTCGAAAAGCGGCTCCTCGAGCACATCCACGAGCTCCGCGAGCGGGGGTACACGTTCCTCATCGTGGAACACGATATGGACCTCATCATGAACAACTGCGAGCGCGTCATCGTCATGCATCAAGGCCGGATCCTCAAGGACGGGACCCCCACGGAGATCAAAGAGAGCGAGGAGGTCATCGAGGCCTACCTCGGGGGTGAAGTGTGAGCCTGCTCGAAGTGCGCGACCTGAACGCCGGCTACGGCGACCTCCAGATACTCACCGACGTCGACCTCGACGTCGACGACGAGGAGTACGTCACCATCGTCGGCCCGAACGGCGCCGGCAAGTCAACCGTCATGAAGTCGGTGTTCGGGCTGACGACGCATATGGGCGGGACGGTGACGTTCGCCGGCGAGGACATCAGCGGGACGAAGCCCGAGGACGTGATCCACAAGGGGTTGGGGTACGTCCCGCAGAGCGAGAACGTCTTCGCGGAGCTCGACATCGAAGAGAACCTGGAGATGGGGGCGTACATCCTCGACGAGGTCCCGCAGGACGCGCTCCGGACGGTGTACGACCGGTTCCCGATCCTCGAAGAGCGGAAACACCAGCAGGCCGGCACGCTGAGCGGCGGCCAGCGGCAGATGCTCGCCATGGGCCGAGCGCTGATGCTCGATCCGGAGCTGCTCCTGCTCGACGAGCCCAGCGCCGGCCTCGCGCCGGACCTCGTCGACGAGATGTTCGACAAGATCGACGAGATCAACGAGACGGGGACGGCGGTCCTGATGGTCGAGCAGAACGCCAAGGAGGCGCTCCGGCGCTGCGACCGCGGCTACGTGCTCGCGAACGGCCAGAACCGGTTCGAGGACGAGGGGACCGCGCTGCTGAACGACGAGGAGGTCCGCCGGGAGTTCCTCGGCGGATAGCCGTCGGCGATCGCAGACTGCAGTACCGCGCGGCTCTTTTCCGGATCGACGCGAGATCAGCCGAGTGACCACGGCCGTGCTCGCCGCTACGTGGTCGGTTCGCGCGAAAAATAACGGGGCTCCGCCGGAGCGCGCCGGGCGCCTCAGTTCCCGCCGGAGAGCGCCTGCTCGACGACGTTGGAGTACGACGACTCGCCGATGTTGAAGCTGATCTGGTCGTACACCGTGCCGCCGAACGTGTCCTCGAACACGCTGCTGAACCGCTCCGAGAGCTGCTGGCCGTAGTCGTTGTTGACGTACAGCGTCGCGGCGGTCGACGCACCGAGGCGCTCGGACGCGACCTGTGCCATGACCCGGCCCTGAAGCTGGTCGCTCGGGGCGGTCCGGAAGATGTAGTCGTCGTCTTCGAGGTTCGTCACCGACAGAGCGGTGCTGGACGGCGAGCAGCCGACGACCTCGTTCGGGATGAGCGTCTCCTGACAGACGGGGACGTTCACGCCCGAGGAGGCGGTCCCGCAAATCGCCGGGACCCCCGCGCTGACGAGGGACTCGGCGCCGCTGACCCCCTGGTCCGGGGAGGTGTTCGTGTCCTCGAACTGGGCGTTCACCGTCAGGTCGAGGTCGGACTCGTTGATCTGCTGGGCCGGGATCTCGGCCGCACGGATCATCGGCTGACCCGTCGACGCGAGGTCCCCGGTCTCGGGAAGCAGGATTCCGACGCTCACCTCGCGGCCGAAGCCGCCCGGCGAGGAGTCAGCAGTGGGACCGGCTCCGTCGGGGTTCTCGCCCTCGAAGCTCTGGGTCTCCTGGACGCTGACGGAGTCCGCGTCCAGCCCGGCGAACTCCCAGATGGAGTAGGCCGCCGACGCCGGATCGCCGTTCTGGTCGAAGTTGACGGCGCTCGACGCGCCCTGGTAGTTGATGTCCTCGCCGTTCGCCGCCGCCTCGACGGCGTCCAGGAACTCGCCCGGTCCGTACGAGGTGCCTCCCGGGTTCGCGATGCGACGGAGCTGGTCGCGGATCGCGGTGCCGCTGTTCTCGCCCGCTGCGACGTTCGCCAGGATCAGCGCCGCCGCGGAGTCGTACGACTGCGACGTGAACACGCCCGGCGTCTCGTCGTACTCGTCCTGATACAGGCTCTCGAACGCCGCCTGGTTCGGACCGCCCGCCGCCGGCGCCGTCCCGGTGACGTTGGCCATCTCGTTGCCGACCTGTCCGGGGAGCGAGGGGTCCTGTAGCCCGTCGGGGATGAGGATGTCCTCGGCCCCGTCGGACGCGGCGTAGTAGTCGCGGAACAGCTGGATCCCGCTCTCGGGGTAGCCGATGACGGTGATCAGGTCCGGACCGCCGCCGCCCGAGCCGCCGTCGCCGCCGTCGCCGCCGTCCATTCCGTCGTCGCCGTCGCCGCCGTCGCCACTGTCGCTCCCGTCGCTGCCGTCACCGCCGTCGCCACCGTCGCCGCCCGCACAGCCTGCGAGCCCGACCGCCCCGGCGACACCGACAGTCTTCAACACGTCACGCCGTCTTTTGTGGTATGACATAACCACTCATATAGAGCCCACTTTCATAAGTATATCCCTGTCAACATCCGCACAGGTAGTGTCAATAACATCCATATAAGGTGTATTACGTTCCGGGTCGACGGGTGTTTTTTCGCCGCGCAGCGTTTCAAAAGCGTGAGTGGTTGCGTCGGCTCCGGGTCGGGACGGGGCGACTCACACAGCGGCCGCTCGTTCCGGGGGAGACGGAGCGTCGAGAGCGCGTCGAGAACCCGAGACGACACCCCGGTCGCGGCTCCCGCGGGTGCCGGTCGCTTCCGGCGGCTTCAGTCTCCGCCCGCGGCCCGCGCGTGTCGCCGGGCGTCTTCCGGGGCGCGTCCCTCCCGGAGCAGCGCCTCGACGAACAGCTCGCCGGCCTTGTACGACGAGCGGACCATCGGTCCCGAGGCGCAGTAGAGGAAGTCGAACTCCGCCTCGGCGACCGCGCGCCACGTCTCGAACACGTCGGGGTGGACGTACTCGAACACGTCGAGGTGCGAGCGCGAGGGTTGGAGGTACTGGCCGAAGGTGACCACGTCGACGCCGACTTCGCGGAGGTCGCCCAGCGTCCGGTACACCTCGTGGTCGTACTCGCCGACGCCCAGCATGAGGCTCGTCTTGGTGTGGATGTCCGACTGGCGGTCGACCCGATCGAGCACCGCGAGCGACTGCTCGTAATCGGCCCGTCGGTCTCTGACCGGCCACTGGAGCCGCTCGACCGTCTCGACGTTGTGGGCGATCACGTCCGGCCCCGCGTCGATGATCCGGTCGATCGCCTCGGGGTCGCCCTGGAAGTCGGGGATCAGCGTCTCGACGAGAATCTCCGGGTCGCGTCGTTTGATCTCGCGGATCGTCTCGGCGAAGTGCGCGGAGCCGCCGTCCGCGAGGTCGTCTCTGTCGACCGACGTGAGCACGACGTAGTCGAGCCCGATCTCGTCGACCGCGTCCGCGACGTTCGCCGGCTCGTCCGGGTCGAGCGGCTCCATCCCTCCCGTCTCCACGTCGCAGAAGTTACACCCGCGCGAGCAGCGGTCGCCCATGAGCATGAACGTCGCCGTGCCGGGGCCGGCCTCGGCGGCGTCCGCCGCCTCGCCGTTCGGGGGCGCGTTCGCGCCCCCGGACCAACACTCGCCCATGTTGGGACAGTTGGCCTCCTCGCAGACGGTGTGGAGGTCACGCTCGCGGAGGCGCTCTTTGATCTCCGTGAACCGGGAGCCGGACGGGGGACGCGACTTCAGCCAGTCCGGCTTCCGACGGCCGCGTTGCATACCCGAACCACGGCGGCCGGGCGCAAAAACGTGCGGGTCCGACCGACCGCCGGCGCGAGAAGACGTATGCTATCTAACATCAGTAGCGTTTTATTATCCCCAACCGATTCGGAACTATTCGATGTTCGACGTCGACCGCGAGGCGATCACCGGCGGGCCGGTAGGGAGGGTCCTCCTGCTGCTCGCGGCCCCGCTCGTCGCACAGAACCTCGTGTACGTCGCGAACGCCCTCGTCGACACGTTCTGGCTCGGTCGGGTGAGCGAGGACGCCGTCGCCGCGGTCGGGCTCAGCCTCCCCATCCAGTCGCTTCTGGGCGCGGCGGTGGTCGTCGCGGCCCTCGGGACCCAGATCCTCGTCGCGCAGCGCGCCGGCGACGGGGACGCAGCGGGGGCGCGCCGCGTCGCGGTCACCGGCGCGGCCGTCGCGCTCGCGGTCACGGGCGCGATCGCGGTTCCAGTCGTCGCGTACTCCGAAGAGCTGGTGCGGCTCCTCGGCGCGGACCCCGCCCTGGCCGGCACGACGGCGACGTACCTCGCGATCATCGTCGCGGTCCTCCCGCTCGGCGCGGTCGGTGACACGGTGGAGAACTGCTTCACCGCCTACGGCGACACGCGAGCCGTCCTGCACGTGAGCGTCGCCAGCGTCCTCGTCAACCTCGTCGCGGCACCCGTGCTCATCTTCGGCGCGGGGCCGGTCCCGGCGCTCGGGGTCGCGGGCGCGGCGCTCGCCACCGCGATCTCCGCCGTCGTCGGGCTCGGGCACGTCCTCGCGTACGCGGCGGGGATCGGGCGTGACACGTTCCGGCTCACCCGCGAGGCGGTCGCCGTCGACCGCTCGACCGCACGGGAGATCCTCCGGGTCGGGCTCCCGCTCGGCGGCCAGCGCGGGGCGAGCGAGCTGGTGCGCGTGCTCGTCGTGGGGCTGGTCGCGGTCGCCGGCGGCGCGGCCGGCGTCGCGGCGTACACGGTCGGCGCGCGCGTCGCCACGCTCGCCGTCGTTCCCGCGCTCGGGATGCAGCAGGCGGCCCAGTCGATGATCGGCCAGAACCTCGGCGCGGACGCCCCCGAACGCGCCCGGCGGACGACGGTCGTGGGGACCGGGATGGTCGTCGCGGCGTTCCTCGCACTCGGCGCCGTCCAGTTCCTGTTCGCCGGCGCGATCACCGACTTTCTGGCGCCCGACCTCACGGCGGCCGGTCGGTCGCTGTCCGCGTCGTACCTCCGGATTCTCGCGGCCTCCTACTGGGCGCTCGGAGGGACGTACACGCTGTTGGCGGGCTTCAACGGGGCCTCCCGCACCCGCACCTCCCTCGTCGCGGACCTGGTCAAGTACTGGGGGGTCCGGTTCCCCATCGCGGTGGGCTCGGTGCCCGCGACGGCGACGTTCGGCGCGTTCGGCGTCGCCGTCGCGCCCGGACTCGGATGGGGGGTCGAGGCCGTCTTCTGGGCGGTCGCCGTCTCGAACGTCGTCGGCTTCTGCGGGCTCGGCGCGTACTTCCGGTACACGACCCGACGGGGACTGTTCGGGAACGCCGCCGACCGCGCGAGCGACGACGGGAACACGGAGCCGGCCGGCGACTGAGGCGGCTTCGGGTCCGTCAGACCGTACGCGATCCCCGGCCGGTTCACGCGATGTCGCCGCTCTCGACCACGGTCGCGAACTCGCCGTCGAGGTGGGCGAGCGCGACGCGGTGAGAGGTCTCCGGGTCGATCCGCTCGCCGTCGTGGGTCGTCCTGGCGTGGGTCGCGGTGCCGTCGGCGACGACGAACACCCCGTAGCCGCGGTTCTCGGCCATCCGGGTCGTCGTCGAGACGCAGTGGTCGGTGGTGAGCCCGCAGACGACGAGGGTGTCGTGGCCCCGCTCGCTGAGCCACTCGTCGAGGCCGGAGTCGAGGAGCGCGCCGTTGACCGACTTCTCGAACGCGGGCTCGTCCTCGGCGGGCGCGGTCTCGGGCTTCCACGCGAACCCGGGGGCGTCCGGGCGCAGCGGGGAGCCGGGCTCGGTCGAGGCGTGTCGCACGTGCGCGACCGGGCGGTCGGCCTCGCGCCACCGCGCCAGCAGCGCGGCCGCGACCGCCTCCGCGTCGGGGTTGTTTCGCTCCCCCCACCCCGGCTCGTCGAAGCCGGTCTGGAAGTCGATCAGCAGGAGGACGGCGTCCGCGGGGAGCGCGGAACCCGCGTCGGAGCCCGTCACCGCCTCCGACGAGTCAGTCATCGCCCAACCCCGTGGTCAGGGTCGCGTCGTCGCCGGGCGCGGAGGGGTCGGCGAGCCGGCGCCACGCCCCCGGCTCCAGCAGCGCCTCCGGCGCCTTCGGGTGGTCGCGGGTCGGACGCAGGGGGCAGGCGTCCGGGCTCGCGTCGTCGTCCTCGCGGAACAGGTACTGGGTCCACTCGCGGTCGCCCTCAACGCCCCAGTCGCCGAGGTCGGCGTGGGGGCAGACCCCGTCGTAGTCGCCCATGCGGTCGCGGATGGTCTCGCGGGCCCGCTCGCCCGCCTCGGTGTCGGCGGTGATCCCCTCGAAGACGGCGCGGGGCTGGACGGTGATCTCGAGGCCGACCGGCGAGTACCGGCTCTTGCGCTCCTCGTAGAACGGCGCGCGGGAGGTCGGGAACAGCGGCTCGCCGCCGAAGCAGAACTCCCACCGGGGGGTGTCGGGGTCGGTCGGGATCTCGTCCGGCCACGGCTCCGGGTCGTGGACGTGGAGGAACTCCAGGACGTGCCAGAGCCGCTCGTGGTAGTGCGCCTCGCCGCGGTCGCCGGCGGGCGGTTTGAAGAACACCGCGAGCGGCGCGCGGTCAGCGTGATCCTCGTAGGTGTCGAGGTACTCCAGGATCACGTCGCGCAGCCGGAGCAGGGCCGCGGGGTCGGTGGGCGACTCGCAGGCGGCGTACAGCAGGTCGCCCTCGCGCTCGACCTCGATACCGAAGTAACAGGGGAACGGGGAGCCGTCGCGCTCGCCGAGCATCGACTCGCGGAAGGTGCGGTAGTGGTCCCGCAGCCAGCCGGGTGCGTCGTCGAGCCGATCGTGGAGCGTCTCCTGGTCTAACAGCACGCCCTCGGTACCGGGCTCGTTCATACCGATCGTGGGGGGTAGATCGGCTTTTGGCTTTCGGCGGTCACCGGCGACCGGGAACGCCGCGACCGGGAACGCCGCGGCTCGCGGACGACGGGGCGCCATCGGTCGCGAACCGATCCGCCGTCGCTCCGAGCGCGATCGCTGTCGGCCCCGCGCGGCAGCGGTTTTTTCACCGCGCGGACCCCTAAAACGAGTATGAGCGATCCCGATTCCGACGCCCCCGACGCGGCCGACGGTCCCGCGGTCGTCCTGTTGGACGTGATGCCCAACGGGCGGCCGGACGACGACCGCCCGCAGTACCGAAAGTCGCCGGTCGCGTACGGGCTCGGGACGGACACGTTCGGGCTGTACGAGCTCGCGCTCGACGAGGCGACGGACGTCTCCGTGAGCGACCGGATCGCGCTCGACGGCGCCGTGGTGGGCCGGTACCGCGAGGTGTCGTTCGACGACCTCACCCGGAACGCGGCGGCGGAGATCGAGTACGCGGTCGAGGACATCGTCGACGCCGACGAGGAGCGGTTCGTCGACTTCTACAACGAGGCCGGGCCGATCACCCTGCGACTCCACCAGCTCAACCTCCTGCCGGGGATCGGCAAGCAGCTCCGGAACAAGGTGCTCGATGAGCGGAAGCGCGGCCCCTTCGAGAGCTTCGCGGAGGTCTCGGAGCGCGTCGGCGGGCTCCACCGCCCGAAGGAGGTGCTCGTCGAACGGATCGTCGAGGAGATCCGCGAGGAGGACCTCAAATACCGGCGGTTCGTCGGCTACGAGGAGTGAGGCGGGACGGGGGACGAGTCGGGCGCGGGCCCGCTCGGACGCCCCGAAACGGGACTTTTACCCCGAACGGCGGAGTAACGCGGCCATGACCGACTCATCGACGGGCGCTGGCGCGGCGTACGGGGACCGCGACCCCGACGCGCTCGCCCGGCGGGCGGGGGAGCGCGCGAACCCCGACCGCGACCAACACTTCCTCGTCGACGACCGCGTGCTCGATCGGATCCCCGCGTACCTCCCAGACGACGTCGACGCGAGCCACCTCTTGGAGATCGGTGGGGGCGCGGGAGCGCTCACCGACCGGCTGCTGGCGGTGGCGGCCGACGACGGTTCCGACGACACCGACGCCCAGCGCCGGCTCTCCGTGATCGAACGCGACGGCGTCTTCGCCGGCTTCCTCCGCGAGGAGTTCGCGACGGCGATCGACGACGGCCTCCTCGACGTGATCGAGGGCGACGCGCTCGACGTGGATCTGCCGCCGTTCACCGCCTGCGTCGCGAATCTCCCGTACGGCGTCTCCTCGGAGGTCGCCTTCCGGCTGCTCCCCGAGGGGAAGCCGCTCGTGTTGATGTTCCAGGCCGAGTTCGCCGAGCGCATGGTGGCGTCGGCCGGCGACGCCGAGTACGGTCGGCTCTCGGTGTCCGCCCAACACTACGCCGCCGTCGAGATCGTCGAGCGCGTCCCGAAGGAGGCGTTCGCCCCCCAGCCCGCCGTCGAGAGCGCGGTGGTCCGGTGTACGCCCCGCGACCCCGACTACGAGGTGGGCGACGAAGCCTTCTTCCTCCGGTTCGTGAAGGCGCTGTTCACGCAGCGGCGCAAGACGGTCCGAAACGCGATCCGAAACACCGGCCACATCTCCGGGTTGGACGATCCGGAGGCGGTCGTCGACGCCGCGGACGAGGACCTGCTCCGACAGCGGCCCGGCGACCTCGACCCGTCGGCGTTCGCGGCGCTGGCCGAGTTGGCCCGCGATCACGGCTCCCCGACGGAGGTCTGAGTCGATGAGCTGGTCGATGGGGCCGCTCGCCGTCCAGATCCCGTGGTACTGGCGGTGGGCGCTCCGGATCCAACAGCGGTTCCGGAGTACGACCGAGCAGTACGTGGCGACGATCGCCGCGATCGCTGCGCTGCTGCTCCTCTCCGCCGCGCTGGTCGTCGGCGGGCGCTGGGCGAAAGAGCGGGTCACCGGCGACGTGGTTCGGACCGCCCAGTGGGCTATCGTCACCGCCGCGACGTTCGCGTTCACCGGCTTCCTCATCGGCGTCTGGGAGCTGACCGCCGAGGTCCAGGCCGCCTTCGAGTTCATCGCCATCGGCCCCGCCGACCTGATCCGCGTGTTGGTGACGGTGATCGTCTTCGCCGGCGCGTACACCGCCACGCTGCTGACGAGGCGGGCGATCGCGTACGGAACCGCCCACGAAGTCGTCTCGAAACACCAACAGGAGATCGCCCACCACGTCGTCCAACTGGTCCTGTTCGTCCCCGCGATCGCCTTCGTCGTCACGCTGTGGGGGATCCCCGTCCAGAGCCTGTTCCTCGGCGCGGGGGCGCTCGGCGTGGTCATCGGGTTCGCCGCACGGAAGACGCTCTCCGGGGCGCTCTCGGGATTCGTCATCCTGTTCGCGCGCCCGTTCGAGGTCGGCGACTGGATCGCCGTCGCGGACCGGGAGGGGATCGTCACCGAGGTCACCCTCTACAACACCCAGATCCGGACCTTCAACGAGGAGCACGTCCTGATACCCAACGACGAGGTGACCGGCAGCGAGGTGGTCAACTTCACGCGAACGGACTCGCTCCGGCTGACGACCGACGTGGGGATCGACTACGACGCCGACGTCGCGACCGCCGCCCGCGTCGCGACCGAGGCCATGGAGGAGTGCGACGCGGTGAACGACACCCCCGCACCGGACGTGATCCGGAGCGGGTTCGCCGACTCGGCGGTCGTGCTCCGGCTCCGCTACTGGATCCAGCCGCCGACGATCCAGCGCAAGTGGAACGCGCAAAACGCCGTGATCGAGGCCGTCAAGGCGGCGTTCGAGCGCGAGGCGATCCGGATCCCCTTCCCGCAGCGCGAACTGTCGACCCGACCGGGTACCGCGGTGTCACCGGGCAACGGGGAGTTGGGGGGCGACGGGGAGGCGGCGAGCGGCGGGGAGGCGGCTGATCGCAGCTCGGCCGCAGACGGAGGGGAGCCGTGAGCGCCGCTCTCCTCGCGCAGAACGCGACCGCCCTTCCCGGACCCCTCAGCGACTTCTACGGCGTCCTGACGGGGAACGTCCAACGCGCCGTGGTCTCCGCGCTGATCGTCGCCGCCGTGGTCGGCGTCCGGCTGCTCACCGGGTGGCTGAAACGGCGGAACGGGGAGCTCTCCTCGAAGCGCCGGCTCCTGCTGTCGGTCGCGGTCGCCGGGGCCACCGCGGTCGGGGCGCTCTCGCTGCTCGCGGTGTGGGACCGGAGCGGCGCGCTCCTCAACGCGTACGAATCGGCGGCGATCGCGGACCAGCTGTCGAACGTCGTGCTCGCGGTGGTGCTCTTGGCGAGCGCCTACGCGGTCACCGACTTCCTCGGGGGCGTCATCCGCGAGATCTCCGCCGAGAGTACGGCGCTGTCCGACCACCAAGAGGAGGTGATCCGGCGGCTCACGCAGCTCTCGGTGTACACCTTCGCGCTGCTGGTCGTGGTGGGGCTGTTCACCGACAACGTCGGCGGCCTCCTCGTCGGGGCCGGGTTCCTCGGGATCGTGGTCGGGATGGCGGCCCGCCAGACGCTCGGAGCCATCCTCGCCGGCTTCGTCCTGATGTTCTCGCGGCCGTTCGAGGTCGGCGACTGGGTGGAAGTCGGCGATCACGAGGGGACCGTCACGGAGATATCGATCATGAGCACCCGTCTCCGGTCGTTCGACGGCGAAGTGGTCACGCTCCCGAACGACACGGTTCGGTCGGGCTCGATAATCGACCGGTCGCGACGGAACCGCCTGCGGATCGAGGTCGAGGTCGGCGTCGACTACGACACCGACATCGAGCGCGCGGCGGCGGTGATCGAGGAGACCGTCACCGGGGTCGAGGGCGTGGCCGAGATGCCCGAGCCGAACGCCGTGACGAAGCGGTTCGCCGACTCGGCGGTCGTGCTCGGGCTCCGGTACTGGATCCGCAACCCGAGCATGCGCAAGCGCTGGCGCACCCAGACGGCCGCGATGAACGCGATCAAGGCGACGCTCGAGGACGAGGGGATCGTGATCCCCTTCCCGCAGCAGACGCTCTCGGCGCGGGCCGAGGGAGCCTCCGGCCCGCAGTTGGACGCCTCGGTCGAGGGGCGCGCGGCGACGCGGGGCGGGTCGCGCTCGGGCGGCGAGAGCGAGGGAGCGGACGCCGAAGGCGACGGAGCGTCGGAGGCCGACGGAAGCGACGGTGACGGCGACGATGGCAGCGGGAGCGGGGAAACGGGGGCGACGGACCGATGACCGGAGACGACCGCGACTCCGGCCTCGCGGAGCGGCGCGGGGTCGACGACGCCGTCGTCTACCAGCCGGCCGAGGACTCCGGACTGCTCGCGGAGGCGGCGATCGACCGGGCGCACGGGCGGGTGTTGGAGGTCGGCACGGGGTCGGGGTGGGTCGCCCAGCAGATCGCCGACGAGCGCGGACTCGACGTGGTCGGCAGCGACCTCAACCCCCACGCGGCGCGGCAGGCCAGCGAGCGCGGCGTCGAGGGGGTCGTCGCCAACCTCCTCTCGCCGTTCCGGGCGAACGCGTTCGACACGGTGTGTTTCAACCCGCCGTACCTCCCCACCGACCCGGACAACGAGTGGGACGACTGGATGGAGCACGCGCTCTCCGGGGGCGAGTCGGGCCGCGAGCTCATCGAACCGTTCCTCGACGACGTGGGGCGCGTGCTCGCGCCCGACGGCGTGGTGTTGCTGTTAGTCTCGTCGCTGACGGGGTACGACGAGGTGCTCGAGCTGGTGGCGGACGCCGGCTTCGCGGCCGAGCCGGCCGTCGAAGAGTCGTTCCCGTTCGAGACGCTCACCGTGTTGGCGCTGCGGCGGGAGTAGGACGGGCCCCGTCCCCCGGCAGTTCCGGCCGATCCAATTACTGTAGGACATAAAATGTATTAGCAAATATTATACGACGGCATACCGAACCAACGGTGATGACTGAACGAGTCGCGGCGACGCCGGGGTTGTATCCGCTCCCGGACTGGGCGAAGGAGACGCTCTCCGACCTCAAGGGGCACCAGAAGGGTGACCTCCTGAGCGGCGACGAGAGCGAGGCGATCGTCGAGGAGTACGCTGACGTGCGCGCCGAGTACGTCGACGACCAGCTCGACGCCGGCCTCGACCGCGTCGTCGAGGGACAGGGGCGCTGGGACGACATGATCGCACACCCCCTCACGGTCCACGACAGCGTCGAGACCGGCGGGATCGTGCGGTACTACGACAACAACAACTTCTACCGCGACCCGCGGGTCGTCGACGACCTCGACTTCTCCGGCGACGTGGCGCGCGAACTGGAGCGGGCGACCGACCTGATCGACGGCGAGGCCCCCCTCGCCGCGACGCTCCCCGGCCCGTACTCGCTCGCGGAGCTCGCGACCGACGAGCACTACCGCGACGAGGCCGAGTTCCAGGCGGCGATCGCCGAGTTCCTCGCGGGCGAGGTCGACGCGTTCCCCGCCCACGAGACCCTGTTCCTGCTCGAACCGTCGCTCGTCACGAACCCGCCCGCGGAGGGTGAGGAGTCCGCCGCGACCGACGCGATCGCGACGGTCGCCGCCGCGACCGACGCCGACGTGGTCGTCCAGACCTCGTACGGCGCGCTCGGCGAGAAGCTGTACGCCCACCTCGTCGACGAGGCGGGCGCGGACGCGCTCGGGCTCGACCTGGTCGCCGGCGACCGCGACGACACCGTCTACAACGTCCAGGAGTTCGGCGCCACCGACTCGCTCGCGCTCGGGCTCGTCGACGGGCAGAACACGCTCGTCGAGGAGCCGGAGACGATCGCGGAGCGCGTCGAGTGGTTCGAGTCGCAGATCCCCGCCGAGGGGTTCGACCGGACGTACCTGACGCCGAACACGGAGCTGTTCTACCTGCCGACCAACAAGTACCGCGCGAAGCTGAACACGCTCGCCGCCGCCGCGGAGGTGCTCGACTAATGGTCCGAACCCCAGAAGCCAACCGCGAACAGTTCCGCCCGCACGACCACGCGAACGACGCGTTCCTGCTGACGACCGTCGTCGGGTCGTACCCGAAGCCGAAGTGGCTCAACCGGGCCGACGAGCTCGTCGACGACCCCGACTCGAAGTTCGACGCATCGGACCTCGAGGAGGCCCACGACGACGCCTGTCGGCTGATCACGCACGAGCACGAGCGCGCCGGGCTCGACACCGTCGTCGACGGCGAGATGCGCCGCAACGAGATGGTGGAGTTCTTCGCCGACCGCATCGACGGCTACGAGTTCAACGGCCCCGTGAAGGTGTGGGGGCACAACTACTTCGACAAGCCCTCCGTCGTCGAGGAGGTCGAGTACGACGAGCCGTGGCTGGTCGACGAGTTCGCGTTCACGTCCGACGTGTCCGAGCGTCCCGTCAAGGTCCCGATCACGGGGCCGTACACGCTCGGCTTCTGGGCGTTCAACGAGGCGTACCCCTCCACCGAGGAGCTCGTCTACGACCTCGCGGACCTCGTCAACGAGGAGGTCGAGAAGCTCGTCGAGGCCGGCGCGCGCTACATCCAGATCGACGAGCCCGCGCTGGCGACGACGCCGGAGGACCACGCCATCGTCGGCGAGGCCCTCGAGCGCATCGTCTCGGGCATCGACGAGGAGGTCCGGATCGGCCTCCACGTCTGCTACGGCGACTACTCGCGGATCTACCCCGAGATCAACGACTACCCGATCGACGAGTTCGACGTGGAGCTGTGTAACGGCGACTTCGAGCAGATCCCGACGTTCACCGACCCCGAGTTCGAGCCCGACCTCGCGCTCGGCGTCGTCGACGCCCACACCGCCGAGGTCGAGCCGGTCACGGAGATCAAAGAGAACATCCGGCAGGGGCTCCGCGTCGTCCCGCCGGAGAAGCTCACGATCTCGCCCGACTGCGGGCTGAAGCTGCTCCCCCGCGACATCGCGTACGGGAAGATGGAGAACATGGTCACCGCGGCCCGCGAGGTCGAGGCCGAGATCGACGCCGGCGAGATCGACGTCGACAATCCGCTCGCGGACGACTGAGTCCGGGCCGTCGAAACGCCGGCCCGCCGGTCGGTCCGCGCTCGTCGTCCCCGACCGAGCGCAGTTAGTTGACCGCCTTGGACAGCTCGGCCCCCGCCTTGAACTTCACGACGCGCTTGGCGGCGATCTGGATCTCCTTCCCGGTCTGCGGGTTGCGCCCCGTCCGCGCGGAGCGCTTCGAGATACTCGAGACGCTCGAGACGCTGAACGAGCCGAAGTCGGCGATCGAGAGCCGGTCGCCCTTCTTCAGCGCCTTCGTCGCCGCGCTGGTGAACCCGTCGAGCGCCTTCTTCGCGTCGGCCTTCGACAGTCCGGCGTGTCGTCCCATTCGCGTTTCGCGGGCGATCCGCTCCGCGTCGATCAGGACGTCCGCCTTGCGGCACCGGGAGCCCGCCTCGGCGCGGCGCCCGTCGCCGTTGCCGGGGGTGAGGTCGAGCGCCGCGGCGAACTCCGGACACGCGTCGAAGTCGACCGGCGACCGCTCGACGACGTCGTTCCCCTTCCCGTCGAAGCCGTTCGACGACTCGCCGGCGCGTCCGGCACCCGCCCGCTTACCGACGCGCTTCGGGACGCTGAAGGCGCCGAAGCCGGCCACGGCGACGCTGTCACCGTTCGTCAGTGCCGCCGTCGCGGCGCGGACGATACCGTCGAGAGCCGCCTTGGCGTCGGCCCCGGATACGCCGGCTTCGCTCGCCATCGCCTCGATCAGTTCCGCTTTGTTCATCGCCGCTACCCCGCCGGTCGACGTCGCCAAGCCCGCCCCGAGACACGCCGAGAGAACGGCTCCCCTCACGAGGACGGTCCGCCGCGAGATCGTGGTTTCGGCCGCGTTGTTCGTATTCATAAGACCATAACGATTGATTGGTATATAAATATATTTGTAATACCATCGGGATTATGTCACTCGCGTACTTCGTGTAGGAGCGGTCGACACGGTACCGCACATCCGGTCCGGTCGCGAGCGGACTCCGAGTTCGGTCCCGAGCAGGCCTCGTGCTCGGTACCGGTCGGCGTCCCGGATCCGGTTTCGGCATCCGTTCAAAGGGCGACGAACGGCGGGCGTGGGTCGGAGACAGAGCGCGTCGCCGACACCGCAACAACATCGCCGAGTCGACAGCATCATTTATACAAACCCGCCGACCCCACCGTCGACATGGACATCGGCCTCACCGTCGGCGACGACCTCGATCGGCTCGCGGCGTCACCGACGCGGTTCGACTTCTGCGAACTCGGGGTCGGCGAGCCGACGCTCGTTCCGGGCGAGATCGACCGCGGACGCCTGACGGACGCGCTCGCCGGTCGGGACCTGCTCGTCCACCTCCCGTACAGCCAGCGGCTGGCCACCTACGTCCCCGAGGTCAACGACGCCATCGTCGACTACCAGCGTCGGCTGCTGGAGGCCGCCGGCGAGCTGGGCGCGGAGAAGGCCGTCCTCCACGCGACCTCCGCCGACCGCGACGACGTCGACTTCCGCGAGGTCGCTGCCGATCAGCTCCGGCGCGTCGCCGACGCCGGCCGCGACGCCGGCGTCGAGGTCGTCGTCGAGAACGTCGGTCACCAGCACGCGGGGCTCCAGCTGTCCGTCCTCGGCGACCTCGCTCGAGAGACGGACACCCCGATCTGCTTCGACGTGGGGCACGCGTACATGGAGGGCGACAACAAGGCGATAAAGCGGTTCCTCCGGAGCCACGGCGACCGCATCTCGCATCTCCACTGCCACGACGTGCGCCGCCGCGGCGACACCCACCTCCCCGTGGGGGCCGGCGAGGTCGACTACGACCTCGTGGAGTCGGAGCTCGGCGACTTCGACGGCACGGTCGCCCTCGAAGTGTTCACCGACGACCCGACCCTCCTCCTCGACTCCGCCGAGCGGGTCGCGGAGCGGCTGGGAGCGTCCTTCTGAACCCGCCTCTGTTTTAGGCCGGCCAAAGGATCGAAAGCGGTAAAACATTTAGGCCAGCCTAAATCGTATGGGGACTGACCAGGCATCCGAAGCGAAGTCGACGCGGCGGAACTATCTCGCGACCGGCGGCGCGGTCGCGGCCGGCCTGCTCGCGGGCTGTGTCGGTGGCGACGCCGGAGCCGGCGACGGCGGGGACGCCCCCGCCGACGGGTCCGACGGCGGCTCGTCCGACGGAGAGTCGGCGGCGGACGAGGAGCAGTCGGACGACGCCCCCGCCGACGAATCGTACACCGTCTCGATGGCGTCGGTCGGCGAGGTCACCTTCGACGCCGTCCCCGAGAGCTGGGCCGCCAACAACGGCAGCTGGGCGGATATGGGGATCGCGCTCGGCCAGCAGCCGCCGGAGGCCGTCTACCTCGCTTCGCGGTACCACACGCAGCTCTACGACGAGATTCCAGGCGTGAGCGTCGACAAAGCGGGAATGAGGTCGCTGTGGGAGAGCGAGCTCGACGTGGAGGAGTTCCTCGCGCTCTCCGAGACGGTCGACTTCTTCGCGATGGACCCGAACTTCCTGCTCGGGCGGACGAGCAACTGGGAGGCGGACGACATCGATCAGATCGAGTCCGCCGGCGCACCGTTCTTCGCCAACAGCATCTTCTCCCGCGGCTACGAGTGGCACGACTACGACTACCTCACGCTGTACGAGGCCTTCGAGAAGCTCGCGGAGGTCTTCCAAGAGGAGGAGCGCTACCAGGCCTTCGAGGCGCTTCACCAGGAGTTCCAGGCGGGGGTCGACGAGATCGTTCCCCCCGAATCGGAGCGCCCGTCGGTGGCGATCATGTGGCCCCAGCCGATCGATCAGCCGGAGGCGTTCTCCCCGTACCTCATCGACGAGGGGACGAGCTTCAAGCAGTGGCGCGACCTCGGGGTCAAGGACGCGTTCGCGACGACCGATGTCAAGGACTTCCACGCGGACCGCGGCCAGGTGGATTACGAGCTGCTGCTCGACATCGACCCGGACGTGCTGTTGCTCCGCGGAAACGAGGCGAAGACGGCCGAGGAGTTCCGCGACACCGTCGTCGCGTTCATGGAGGACCACTCCGTCGCCAGCAGGCTGTCGGCCGTCGAGAACGGCGACGTCTACCGCGGCGGGCCGCTGTATCAGGGACCGATCACGAACCTCGTGCTCACAGAGCGGGCGGCCGAGCAGGTGTACGGCGTCGACGAGGAGCTGTTCGACCGCGAGCGCGTCGCCGACATCGTCAACGGCGAGTTCTAGTCGATCGATCGCCGACCTGTCCGTTACTCTCGATCGGGTTTCCCGGAGTCGTCCGTGTCGTCACCGCTTTCGGCGCTCTCGTCGTGCTCCTCTTCGGCGCCGTCGACGTCTCGCTTTATCGATTCCAGCTCGGACTCGACGTCGACCTCGGGCGACTCTGCGGCGTCGCCGCGGGACCCGTCATCGCGCGCCTCGTGATCGGACCGGTCCTTGGTGTCCGGGTCCGTCACGTCGATCCGGACGGCGCCGTCGTCGGTCGCCGCCCCCGAGCCGCGGTCGGGCGACTCGGCGGGCGCAGTTCGGTCGCGCTCCTCGTCTCGGTCCCGCAGGCCCCCTCGGTCGGCGTCGGGTCGACGGGCGCGCGCCGCGTCGGCCTCGCGGCGGCCGTCGTCGATCCGGGCCTCGATCTCCGCCGTGAGGTCGCGCGCGTCTTCGATGATCGAGCGGGAGGCGGCCTCCTCCGGAAGGTCGGCCTCGGAGAGCGCCGTGCGGAGCTCCGAGAGCGACCGCGACAGCCCGGCGCTCGCGCCGTCCCGGACCCCTCCGAGGCGGTCGGTCGCCGACCCCGCCTCGTCGAGGCTCCGACCGGGGTCGGCGAGCCGGAGCGTCCCCTGTACCAGTTCGAGCGACTTGATCGTCGTCTCGAGGAGCGCGATCACCGTGGGGATGGTGTACCGCTCGGTGAACCGAACGAGCTCGGAGAGCCGGGGCGGTCGAGGGGGGCCGCGGCGGTCCCGCTCGGTCTCGCGGAGGTCGCGGCGAAGGTCGCTCAACACGCCCTCGAGCTCGTCGAGCCGCTCCTCGAGCTCGTCGTCGCGTCGGTCGTCGCGGGAACTCATGTCGCGTCGTAGGCGGTCCGCGGGTAAAAAGCCCGCCCGGGGGAGACGAGACGGAGGAGACGGGCGCCCGCACCGACCGCCTCAGAACCCCTCGCGCAGGTGCGTCGTCCGCGGCGGGAACAGCGCGCGTAGGTCGGCGGCGACCCCGGAATCGACCTCGAGTCCGCCGCTCCGGGCCGCCTCGTCGACCGACGCGTACCCGACGTACAGCTGCGAGAGGCTCCCGATGTCGACCGCGGCGTCGGCTCCGTCGGATCCGCCGGCCGCCGACTCGACCGTCACCGCCCCGGCAGCGACGTCTACCCGGAAGGTGTCGTCGTTCCAGTCGACGAGGGGATCGGCGACCGACAGCGAGAAGGCGGTCTCGATCGCCGGGTCGGGGTCCAGCGCCTCGAGGGCGGCGGCGACGTCGACGAGGCGGACCATCGGTCCGGCCCGGAGCTTGCAGTCGATGGCGCGGGGGTCCTCGACGAGGTCGAGGGCGGGAGCGTCCGGCGGGGCGCGGATCCGGACCTCGGCCACCTGCGAGTCGTGGTTGCGGAAGAGCCGGAGGAGCTGGAACCACGCCTCGTCGTCCGCGGCGACGACGTCGGAGACGCGCATCACGGTGTCGTCCGCGTCGTCCGCGTCGTCGTCGAAGGAGTACCGGCAGATCGCTCGGAGCTCCCCGTCGCGCTCCCACCCGTAGACGAACGGGTCGGTGTTCCACCCCTGAAGGGCGCGCTCGCGCCACCACTCCTCGGTCCAGTCCATCGTCAGGTCGTAGCGGTCGGCCGCCGCCGCGATCACCGGTTTCACGGCCGCGTAGTCGTCCCCGTCGAGCCGGCGGAACGCCCCCGCCCCCTCGCCGTCGGTCGCGATCAGGTCGTCGACGAACCCGAGTTGGTCCGGCGGCGCGGTGAGGAGGCGATAGCGGGAGGCGGTCGCCCACCCGTAGCCGGCGTAGAAGGGGTACTCGAAGGGCCACAGCGTCGAGACGTCGACGCCGCGGTCGCGGTACTCGGCCAGCGACTCGCGGAGCATGCGACCGACGTTTCCCTGCCGGCGGTGCTCCGGGGGAGACGCCACGGCGGAGAGCCCCGCGACCTCGCGGTCCGCCCCTCGAAGCCGCAGCGAGAAGTAGTGGTGCGCACAGACCGCGACCGGGTCGCCGTCGGCGAACAGCCCACGAGTCTCCGCGATGGTGTCGTGGTCGTCCGCCTCTTCGGGGTCGTACGGCCCCTCCGCCGGAGAGAACGCGTACCGCATGAACGCGTCGAACTCGTCGGCGCGCTCGTCGGGGAACTCTCGGTACTCCATGTCCGGTCGGCTCGCGGGAGCGGAATAAGTCTTCCCGGCCCGTGCGAGGGAGTCCCGCGCGTCCCCCTCAGTCGAACTGCCCGCGCCGGTACTGCACCGGCCACTCAACGTCCGCGCCGAGCTCGTGGGCGGCCTCCAGCGGCCAGTAGGGGTGACGGAGCAGCTCCCGGCCGAGCGCGACGAGGTCCGCCCGCCCGTTTTGGACGAGGGCGTCGGCGTGGGTCGGCTCCGTGATCCCGCCGACGGCGGCGACCGGCACGTCGGTCGCCTCTCGGATCGCCTCGGCGTACGGCACCTGATACCCCGGCCCCGTCCCGGGGAGCTGCTGGTCCGGGTGGATCCCGCCGCCGGAGACGTCGATCAGGTCGGCGCCGGCC
Organism: Halorubrum sp. FL23; assembly: GCF_052439115.2. NCBI lineage: Archaea > Methanobacteriati > Methanobacteriota > Halobacteria > Halobacteriales > Haloferacaceae > Halorubrum > Halorubrum sp. FL23. The sequence continues at coordinate 164,656 of NZ_JBQVRO020000007.1, read as the reverse complement.
TCGGCGAGCAGGGGAGCCAGCCGCACCGAGTCGTCCGCGTCCCACGAGTCGCGGTCGGGGAGCCAGTCGGTCGCGGAGATGCGGACGAAGATGGGTTTCCCGTCGGGCCAGACGTCGCGGACGGCCTCGACGACTTCGCGGAGGAGCCGGGTGCGATTCTCGAAGCTCCCGCCGTACGCGTCGTCGCGGTCGTTGGTGACCGGCGAGAGGAACTGGTGGAGCAGGTAGCCGTGGGCCGCGTGGACCTCGGCGATCTCGAAGCCGGCGTCCCGCGAGCGCTCCGCGGCGGCGGCGAACGCGTCGGTCACCTCGGCGATGCCCGCGTCGTCCAGCCGGCGGGTCGCCGCCAGCTCGTCCTCGTCGGCGTCCGGGTCCGGGTACGGCGCGTCGGTCGCGGAGACCGTCTCCCACCCCTGCTCGGCGTCGGCGGGGATGGGGGCACCGCCCTCGGCCGGTGGCCGGTGCGAGGCCTTCCGGCCGGCGTGAGCGAGCTGGATCCCGGGGGTCGCGCCCTGCGATTTGACGAACTCCACGATCGGCTCGATCGCCTCGGCGTGCTCGTCGGACCAGATCCCCAGACAGTCCGGGGTGATGCGGCCGCGGGACTCGACGGCGGTCGCCTCGGTCATCACGACTCCCGCCCCGCCGGCGGCCCGGGAACCGAGGTGGACCCGGTGCCAGTCGTTCGCGAGCCCGTCGTCCGCGGAGTACTGGCACATCGGCGACAGCATCACGCGATTCCGGAACTCGGTGTCGCGCAGCGTGAACGGGGTGAAAAGCGAGTCGGGCATGATATCGGCCGACGGTGGCCACGGGGTAATGGGCTCCGGTCCCCCACCCGGATCGCCGCCGAACTGCCCCCGTCGGTTTTCGAGGTTTAGGCTGACCGAAACCTATAACCCCCCGCTCCCCTGACCCAACGGTAATGACCGCTGGGGACCGGATCGAACACGAGGTCGAGGAGTCGTCGGACGCACGGCCGCGGGTCGAGGCGAGTCGCTGCTCGCCGGAACGCACCGTGTTCACGGAGGAGGGGAACACGGACGCGTGGATCGCGACCGATCTGACCGTCGAACTGGAGCGGTAGCGACGCGACGCGAGCCGCGCGTTCTCGCCGGAGGCGCTCAGTCCAACCGCTTCTCTACCGCCCGCCACAGGCGACCGACGATCCCCGACTGGCTCGACCGCTCGGGCTCCGACAGCGCCCAATCCGCCTTCTCCGCCGCCTCGTCGATCGAGAGGTATTCGAAGCCGACGTGGGTGGCGACGCGCCGGTTCGCGTCGGACGCGCCGACGAACACCGCCCGCGGAGCGTCGGTCTCCTCGTAGACGTCTTCGAGCGTCCCCCACTTGTCCCAGTTGCGGAGCGCGTAGTCGTTCTCGACCCCCGTCTCGCGGACGAAGCGCTCGACCGCGTCCGCGTCGTTGGCGACGATCCCGACGTGGCGGCTCCACTCGCGCGCGTCAGCGAGCGTCGCCTCCGGCTCCGCGAGCCGCCGTGCGGCGCCCAGCGAGAGGACGAGCGTCACCTCGCCGGTGCGGTCGACCGGGTCCGGGTCGTCGACATCGATCCCCATCGTTCGGAGGCCCGTTCGTGCCCGAGCGGCTAAACGGTGGGGGCCGAGCGCGGCGCGGACGACCCCCGTGTGGTGAGACTTATGCGCCGCGGGGGTCTTCGGTCGACATCATGGAGTTCGAGGCCACCTTCGGAACCCGCGCGCCCGTGATCGGCATGGTACACCTCCCGCCCCTCCCGGGAGCGCCGAAGGCGCCGGACGACGGTGCGGCCGCGATGCGGGACGCGCTCGACCGCGCCGCCGCCGACGCCCGCGCGCTCGACCGGGGCGGCGTCGACGGGATCATGGTCGAGAACTTCGGGGACGCCCCGTTCTATCCGGACGACGCGCCGAAACACGTCGTCGCGGGCGTCACGCGGGCCGCGACGGCGATCGCGGCCGAGACCGACCTCCCGCTCGGGATCAACGTCCTCCGCAACGACGCGGACGCGGCCCTGTCGGTCGCCGCCGCGGTCGGCGCCGACTACGTCCGGGTGAACGTGCACACCGGCGCGCGCGTCACGGACCAGGGCGTCGTCGAGGGGAAGGCCCACGAGACGATCCGGCTCCGCGACCGGCTCGGCGTCGGCGTGGGCGTGTTCGCCGACACCGACGTGAAACACTCCGCGCCGCTCTCGGCCGAGGGGTTCTCCGCGGAGTCGTTCGCCGACACCGCCGAGCGGGGGCTCGCCGACGCCGTGATCGCCTCGGGGCGCGGGACCGGCGAGGCGATGGACCCCGAGGCGCTCGAGGCCGTCGTCGACGACCGCGACGCGCACGGGCTCGACACGCCGGTCCTCGTCGGCAGCGGCGTCCGCGCCGACACGATCGGCGACGTGCTCTCGGTCGCCGACGGCGCGATCGTCGGCACCGCGCTCAAGGAGGGCGGCGAGACGACCGCTCCGGTCGACGCCGAGCGGGTGGCGGAGGTCGTCGAACGGGCGGACGAGGTGCGGTGAGCCGGGGTCAGCGGCGGCGAGCCGGTCTCCCGTCAGTGCGTCGGCCGCCGGGCTCCGCTCAGCGTCCCCGCTCAGCGAGGAACGCTTCCACTTCGTCTCGGGTCGGGAGTCCGCGCTGGGCGAAGCGGGACGTGCAGTTGATCGCGGCGACCGCGGCCGCGAACCGGACCCCGTCGGCGACGCCGACACGCCCGCCGTCGGCGAACCACCGATCGATCAGCCCCGCGACGAACGCGTCGCCGGCGCCGGTCGCGTCGATCCGGTCGACGTGGAACGCGTCGTACTCACTGACGTTCCCGTCGGCGACGACGGTCATGCCGTCGGCGCCGTGGGTGAGGACCGCACGGGGCCAGCCGTCGCCCCCGAGCGATGACCGAGCGGGGTCACCCCGCGCGCGCTGTGCGGCCGCGATGCGGTCCACCGCGGCGTCCGGCCCGCCGAAGTAGGCCGCGGCCGCCACGTCGCCGGCGACGAACAGGTCGGCGGCGCGGAGGAGCCGGTAGATCGTCTCCGGCTCGGTCCCGCGGCCGACGAGCTCCTCGACCGGACCCGAGAGGTCGAAGGCGAGCGCGGGCGGGTCGGCGGCCGACTCGACCGCATCGAGCACCGCCCGCGAGACCGCGTCGGGCGTGTACCCGGTGAGAAAGACGGCCTCGGTCGCGGCGAGCGCCTCGCGGTCCGCCGCGTCCAGCCGGAGGCGCCGGAAGCTCTCACCCGCGGTGACGATGGCGCGCTCGCCCGCGGGATCGCTGAGTATCACCGACCGCGTCGAGGGGTCCTCTCCGACCGAGACGCGAGAGGCGTCGACGCCGGTGTCGGCGAGGTACTCGCGGGCCCGCCGGCCGTACTCGTCGTCGCCGACGCGGCTCACGAGCCCGACCTCGCGCCCGAGCCGGTCGAGCGCGACGCAGACGTTGGCGCCGACGCCGCCGAACGCGGTCGTCACCTCCCTCGCGAACGCGCCGCCGTCGGGCTCGGGGAAGTTGCTGACGGCGTACCACTCGTCGATCGCCGCGGCGCCGACCGCGAGAACCGGCGGCGGTCCGGTCATCGGTGCCGCGACCACCTTCGCTCGGCCGAGCTACGCGTCACCGTACACCGACTCGTGGAGCTCCATCGCGGCCGACTCGGCGATCGGTCCGTCGACGTCCGTCTCGCCGTCGGCCCGCCGGATCACCTCCGCGCAGGGGATCGACACCACGTCGCCGGTGAGCTCGTCGAGGGTCTCGCCGGCGACGCCGAAGACGACCCGGCCGATCCCGGCGTAGTGGATCCCGGCCGCGCACATCGGGCACGGCTCGGTGCTGGCGTACATCGTGCAGCGTGCGCGCTCGTCGGCGTCGAGCTCGCGGCCGGCCCACCGCGCGAGCGTCAGCTCCGGGTGGGCCGCCAGATCGTCCTCGGTCAGCGTCTCGTTGTGACCCTCGCCGACGATCTCACCGTCGAGGACGAGCAGCGCGCCGAACGGGGTGTTCCCCATCTCGACGGCCTCCTCGGCGAGCTCGATCGCGCGATCGACGTACTCGCGGTCGGTCGCGTCGACGTCGGCGTCCTGGTCGGCGTCGTCCGGCGCGGCCTCGCCCGTCGCGTCGTCTTCCGGGTCGCTCATACGTCCGTGTTCATCCACGGGTACCTAACCCTTGTCTGACGCGCCGGCGGCGGGTCGTCTGACGCGGCGGTCGCGTTTATATGTCTCCCGGCGTTACCCCAGCCGTGTCCCGCGTCACCGTCAGCATCGACCCCCACGTCCACTCGGACGACAGCTACGACGGCCACGAACCGGTGGAGCTCATCTTGGAACACGCCGCGGAGATCGGGCTCGACGCGGTGGTCATCACCGACCACGACGTGATCGGCGAGTCGAAGCGCGCGGCCGAGATCGCCGACGAGTTCGGGCTGATCGGTATCCCGGGCGTGGAGGTGTCGACCGCGCACGGCCACCTGCTCGCGATCGGCGTCGAGCGCATGCCGCCGCGCCGGCGCCCCTACGACGAGACGGTCGCGTGGATCCACGACCACGGCGGCGTCGCGATCGTTCCGCACCCCTTCCAGCGGTCGCGGCACGGCGTCCGCGAGCGGAACATCCCCGTACCGGGCGCGGAAGACGGGGAGGCGGGGGCGAACGGCGCGAGCGTCGACGCCGCCGGGGACGGGGGATCGCCGGTGGCCCCGCCGATCCCCGAGGTCGACGCGATCGAGGTGTTCAACGCGTGGCTGTTCACCGGCTATCGCAACCGCCGCGCGCGGCGGTTCGCCGCCAAGTACGGCTATCCGGGGGTCGCCGCGAGCGACGCGCACCACTTGGAGTACGTCGGGCGCGCGTTCACCGACGTCGAGGTCAAGGGGCGCGAATCGGTCGACGCCGTCACGGCGGACGACGTGCTCGACGCGATCCGGAACGGGACCACGCGGGTGGACGGTCGCCGCGCGCCGATCCGGATGGCGGCGAAACACTACGTCGGCGCGGCCGGCCGCAAGTCGGGGTACTACGCGCGGACCGGAGCGATCCGGAGCGCGACCGCCGCGCGCCGCGGCGTCGCCGAGGCCGTCTCGACCGCCCGGGTCGCCGTCTCGCAGGGCACCCACCGGGCCGCGCGCGTCCTCTCGTGGGTGACCTGACGGTCCCCGCCGGAGACGGGTTTTTGCCTGCGCGCGCGAAACGACCGGCCATGAGCCACGACAGACGCGAGGCCGGCTTCAAACGGCGGACCCGCGTCGCGGACGCGCTGGCGACGCTGCTCGACGCCGCAGAGCCCCACGGCCGGACCGAGTCGGCGCCGCTCGCCGACGCGGACGGGCGGGTCGTCGCCGAGCGGATCGACGCGCCGAGGCCGGTCCCGAACTACGACCGCGCGGCGATGGACGGGTACGCGGTCCGCGCCGAGGACACGTTCGGGGCATCGGGTCGGTCGCCGGCCGTCCTGCGCGCGGTCGGCACCGAAGCCGATTCGATCGCGCCGGGCGAGGCCGCGCGAGTGCACACCGGCAGCGCGGTCCCCGAGGGCGCCGACGCGGTCGTGATGATCGAGGAGGTGGAGGCGGTCGGCGACGAGGTCGAGACGTTCGACGCGGTCGCCGAGGGCGAGAACGTCGGCGAGGCGGGCGAGGACGTGGCGGACGGCCAGCGGCTCTTCGAGGCCGGGCATCCCCTCCGCCCCTCCGATCTCGGGCTCCTGCAGTCAGTCGGGCTCGACGCGGTCCCCGTCTACGAGCGCCCGACCGTCGCCGTGATCCCGACCGGCGAGGAGCTGGTCCAGTCCGACCCCGGTCCCGGCGAGGTGATCGAGACGAACGGGCTCACGGTCTCCCGGCTGGTCGAGCGGTGGGGCGGAACGGCCCGGTATCGCGACGTGGTCACCGACGACGAGGACGCGCTCGCGGCCGCGATCGAGGACGACCTCGACGCCGACGTGGTCGTCACCACCGGCGGGTCCTCGGTGGGCGAACGCGACCTGCTCCCGGAGGTCGTCGACGCCGTCGGCGAGGTGCTCGTCCACGGTGTCGCCCTGAAGCCGGGACACCCGGTGTGTCTCGGCGTCGCCGACGACACGCCGGTCGTCTCCCTCCCGGGGTACCCGGTCGCCTGCATCGTCAACGCCGCGCAGTTCCTCCGACCGCTGCAGAAGCACGTCGGCGGGACGACCGCCGCGCCGTTCCCGACCCGGCGCGCGAGGCTCGCCCGGAAGATCCCGAGCGAGCCGGGGACCCGGACGTTCGCCCGGGTGTCGCTCTCGGCGGACGCCGACGAGCCGGACGGCGACGGAACGGCGGGGCATCCCACCGCCACGCCGACCCGCGCCAGCGGCTCGGGGATCCTCTCGAGCGTCGCGCTCGCTGACGGGTGGGTCGTCGTCCCCGAGCCGCGAGAGGGGATCGACGCCGGCGAAGTCGTCGACGTGGAGCTGTGGGAGGCGAGCCCATGAGCGACCGCAAGGAGTTCCGCGACCTCGCGACGCCGGCGGCCGCCCGCGAGGCGATCGACTCGCTCGACCTCTCGCCGGAGCCGGAGGCGGTCCCGCTCGAGGACGCGCGCGGCCGGGTCCTCGCCGAGCGGATCGACGCCGCCATCGACGTGCCGGGGTTCGACCGCGCCTCGATGGACGGGTACGCGGTCCGGGCCCGCGACACCTTCGGCGCCGACGAGGCCGATCCGGCCGAACTCGACCTCGTCGGGGCGGTTCACGCGGGCGCGGCGCCGGACGTGACCGTCGACGCCGGGACCTGCGCCGAGATATCCACCGGGGCCGTGATGCCCGACGGCGCCGACGCCGTGGTGATGGTCGAGCGCACGGACGAAGTCGGCGCGGGAGGCGACACCGACCGAATCGCGGTTCGGACCGCCGTCGCCCCGGGCGACCACGTGATGAGCGCCGGCGCCGACATCGCCGCCGGCGCGCGCGCGCTCGGCCCCGGAACGCGCCTGACGCCCCGCGAGATCGGCCTGCTCTCGGCGCTCGGCGTCGACGAGGTGCCGGTCGTCGGGACGCCGCGGGTCGGGATCGTGTCGACCGGCGACGAGCTGGTCCGCCCCGGCGAGGCGCTCGACTCCTCGCGCGGCGAGATATACGACGTGAACTCGACGACGATCGCGGCCGGCGTCGAGGAGGCGGGCGGTGAGCCCGTCCTCTACCCGCACGCCGGCGACGACTACGACGAGATGGAGCGGCTGCTCCGGCGCGCGGCCGACGAGTGCGACCTCGTGCTCTCGTCCGGGTCGACCTCGGCGAGCGCGGTCGACGTGATCTACCGGGTGATCGAGGAGCGCGGCGACCTCCTGCTCCACGGCGTCGCGGTCAAGCCCGGGAAACCGATGCTGATCGGGCGGCTCGACCGGCGCGAGGACGTGGACGGCACCGGAGCCTCGGCGTACGTCGGCCTCCCCGGCTACCCCGTCTCCGCGCTCACGATCTTCCGGACGTTCGTCGCGCCGGCGATCCGCGAGGCGGCCGGTCGGCCGGAGCCCGCGACGGCGGCCGTGGACGGGGAGATGGCCGTCGCCGAGCGCTACGGCGAGGGACGCATGCGACTGATGCCGGTCGGACTGCTCGACCCGGACGACGGCGGTCTCCCCCTCGTGTATCCGGTCGATAAGGGGTCGGGCGCGACGACGAGCCTCGTCGAGGCCGACGGCGTCGTCGCGGTCGACCCGGACACCGAGTACCTCGACCGGGACGAGCGCGTCTCGGTGCAGCTGTTCTCGCCCGACGTTCGCCCGCCGACGCTGCTCGGAGTCGGCGAGGACGACCCGGCGCTCAATCGCCTGCTCGACCGGCTCGAGCGTCCCCGATACCTCCCGGTCGGTTCTCGGGAGGGCCACCGCCGACTCCGCGACGGCGTGCCCGACGTGGCGGTCGTCGCCGGCCCGACTGACAGGGACGTCGAGGCCGTCGACCTCGGCGGATGGAGCCGCGAGTGGGGGGTGGTCGTCCCCGAAGGCAACCCCGACGGCGTGACGGACCTCGCGGACCTCGTCGACGGCGACGTCCGCTTCGTGAACCGGTCGACCGACTCGGGGCTCCGCCGCAGCCTCGACGACGCGCTCGCCGACCTCGCGGCCGCCCGCGACGAGTCGCGCCGCGACCTCACCGACCGGATCGACGGCTACGATCTGACGGTCCGCGCGTTCGAGAGCCCGGCGAGGACGGTTCTCGCCGGCGATGCCGACGCCGGGCTCGGACTCCGCGAGACCGCGGAGCGGCTCGGCTGCGGGTTCGTCTCGCTCGGCGAACAGCCGGTCGTCGTCCGCGCCGCACTCGACCGCGTCGACCGCGCCGCGGTCGAGGAGCTCGCGGCTGCGCTGGAGGACCTCGGTGACGCCGAAAGCGGCCTCGGCGAGGGCGACGGGATCCTCGCCGACCTCCCGGGCTACTCGCGGAACAGCCGGAACGACCCCTGACCGACGACGACCTCGGCGGTGTTGCCGTTCGTCGCGCTGGTGACCGTCATGTCGCTGACGCCGATCGAGCCGCCCGACCTGACGACCGTCGCCTCTGCGCGGAGGTCGCCGGTCGCCGGCCGGAGGTAGTTCGCGCTGAGGTTCACCGTCGAGACGCCGCCGGAAAACGGGTCCTCGAAGGCGGTACGCTGGACGATGCCACCCGCAGTGTCGGCGAGCGTGGCGGCCACCCCGCCGTGGATGGTGCCGCCGTCGCTGTTCGTCAACTTGTCGTCGAACGGGATCGAGAGGACGACCCGCCCGCGCTCGACGACGTCGATAGACGTGTTCAGCCACGAGAGATAGCCGTGCTCCTCCTCGATCCGCCGCTTGATGAGTTCGACCGCCTCCGTCGGCAGCGGCTCCATCGCTTCGACCTCGCTCCGGTCCATACCCCACCGTCGGCGTCGCCCCGCTTGTAGCCCCCGGAACTCGCAACAACGGCTGGGAGGTTGGGAACGGACGGACCGCGGCAGGACCCCACCACCGACGCCTTATCGGCGATCCCGCGCCATCCGCCCCGTGACCTGATCCGTCGCCCCGCGGCGGCCGAGGCGGGAGCCCGGCACACCGCCGCGGCGGAGCGTTCGCGCCGGCTGTTCGCCACACGCCTCGGCAGCCGCCGGTTCCGCCGAGCTCACCCGACGCCGAGCCGGATCGGATCGTCGCTCGGAGAGAGCGCGAGCGAGACGGCTTCCCCGAGTTCGAACTGGCTGTCCGGGCAGACGACCTTCGCACCGAGCCCGTCACCCCTGGCCGCGAACAGCGACAACCCGACCACGCGGTCGCCGTTCGCGAGCAGGTCGACGGGGTCCCACGAGAGGCCGCGTCCGCTCGCGACGCCGACGCGGGTCCCCCACAGCGACACCGCCGTCCCGTCCGCGAGCGCGTCGAACGCGCCGCCACCCGCGTAGTGCGCCAACCCGCCATCGACGGGGACCCCGCCGTCGCTCGCGAGCGCCGCGAACCGCCGGTCGGGAGCCGGATGGACCGGCGCGTCGAGGACGACGTGCGTCGGTCCCCGTTCGACGACCGTGCCGGTCCCGTCCCATCGGACCGCCTCGACCGGCACGTCGACGTCGACCGGGAGCGACCCGCTCGCTCGGAGCGCGTTCGCCCCTGGCGGTCTGAACCCGAGGTGGACGTGATCGTCGACCCACCGCCCGAAGAAGCCGGAGCGCGTCAGCGGACCGAGCGCGTCGCCGACGGCGATGCGGTCGCCGGGCGACACCGCCGGGACCACGTGGAGGATCCGCGCGAGCGTTCCGGGCGCCGCGCCCGCCCGTCGGCACCAGTCGTCGTCGAGCTCGACGACGATCAGGTGATCCTCGTCGGCTGCGTACGATCGGTCCGGACAGCCGACGGTCCGCGTCTCGCGGACGACGCCGGCGACCGGTGACGTTCCCGTCCCGTCGCCCGGATAGAGATCGATCGCACAGCCGTCGTCGTGCGCGGGATACGGGGAGTTGAACCGCGAGAACCGCCGGTAGCGGTCGAGAACCGACGGCGGGAGCGTAACGACCATCGGATCGGATCGACGGGCTCGACGGGCAAGTGGGCGTCGGAGCCGCCCGTCGCGACCGATCCCCGAGACGACCGTCAGCACGCCGGATCAGTCGTCCGCGGGCTCGATCCCCGAGATCACGAAACGGGCGCCGCCCGACGCCGATTCCTCGACGGAGAGCTCCCAGCCGTGCGCGTCGGCGATGTCGCCGACGATGGCGAGCCCGAGCCCGGTGCCGCCGGCGAGAGAGACGCCGCGTTCGGTCACCGTCGAGCGCTGGTCCGGCGGCACGCCGGGACCGTCGTCGGCGACCGCGAGCGCGACGCCGTCCTCCCGCTGCTCGATATCGACCCGCACCGCCACGTCGTCGCCGGCGTGTTCGATCGCGTTGCGGAACAGGTTCGAGAGGAGCTGTTCGAGCCGGTCGCCGTCGGCGAGTACGGGCACGTCCGCCCCGTTAACCGACAGCGTCGCCGCCGCGGTTTCGAGCCGGGACCAGACCCGTCTGGCGGTCCCGTCGAGCGAGACGCGATCGACGGCGTCGACCGACTTCCCGGCGGTCGCCAGCGACAGCAGCCCCTCGATCAGGTCGTCCATCCGCTCGTGGGCGTTCGCGGCGCGGTCGAGCGCGTCCGCGTTGCTCCCGGTGTCGCTGCGGGCGAGCTCCACCGCCGCAGTCGCCGCGGCGAGCGGGTTCCGGAGGTCGTGGGAGACGACGCCCGCGAAATCTTCCAGCCGTTCGTTCTGCCGCTCTAACTCGGACTCACGGCGCTCCAGTTCGGTCTGGCGGCGCTCCCGCTCGGTCACGTCGCGGAGGAGGAACACGTGTCCGCGGTCGGTGCCGCGGGGGTCCGTGATCGGGTCCTCTTGGATGTCGAACTGGCGCTCGCCGATCGATATCGGGTGTTCCACGCCGACCTCGAGGCGCGGGAACACGTCCGACAGCGACGATCCGACCGCGTCCGGCGGCAGGAGCTCCTCCGCCGCCGGGTTGAGGTCCCGGATCCGGCCGTCGGAGCCGGCGACGATCACGGGGTCTTGCATCACCTCCACGGCGGTGTCGCGGGCGACGACGGCGGCGTCGAGCGTCCCGAGCCAGAAGACGGTCCCGTACAGGAACACGCCGTGGACCACGAGCCCCGCCGGGAACCACGCGAGGTTGGCGTAGCTCCCCAGGTCGACGACCGTGACGATCCCGCCAAGGAACGGGAACAGCGTTCCGAGCAGGATCACGAACGTCTGAAGCCGGTAGCGGTTCCCCGTCCGCCGGTACAGATCGACGACGACGAACGTGCCGGCGAGACACAGCCCGTAGGCGTACAGCAGGAACGCCGCGTCCGCGATCCCGAGTTCGAAGGAGAGCAGCGTGAACGGGCCGTCGGCGACGGCAGTCAGCGAGCGGCGCGAGAGGCCGTGCGTCCCGCTCGACCAGGCGGTCAACACCCAGACGAACGCCGGCGCCGCGAGCGCGACCGTCCGGTTCTCCGTGCGCCACCGGTCGTGGCCCGTGAACGCCAGCACGAACGCCATCCAGACGCCGGGGACCGCAGCGACGAGCGGCGTCGACAGGTTGAGCGCCACGATCATGGCCAGTTCGCTCGCGGCGGCGACTCTGACGGCGTACAGCAGCGATATTCCGCCGCCACAGAGCAGGTAGAGCGCGACTTCGGTGCCGCCGGGCTCCTCGCGGTCGGTCCACGCGACGTATCCGAGTCCCAGCCCGATGATCCCGGCGAGCAGGCAGGCTGCGAGATACGCCTGCACCGGCAGCGCGCCGAGATCGCTCATCGTTACCAGATACAGTCAGAGAGCCGGCAAAACATTTGTGTCACGGGCTCGCAGCCGCTCCCGTTCGCGGACGACGCGCGTCTGTCGCGCGTCGTAACCGGCTTGTTCGGTCGCCCCTTCCCTGTCCCCATGCGCGTGCTCAGAGGTCGCGACCCACGCCCTAGAGCGGACCGAGAGCACACCGCGACGCTGCTTGCGCGCGCGGGGGACGGGACTCCCGGACTCCGGGTGTGGACGCCCCCCAGACAGGTCGCGTTCGGCCGCCGCGACGCCAGAGAGTCGGGGTTCGACCGGGCGGAGCGGCTCGCCGCCGAGCGGGGGTTCGCGCCGATCGAGCGCGACGTGGGGGGACGCGCCGTCGTGTATCCGGGCGACACGCTCGCGTTCGCGCACGCGTTCCCGCTCGGTGACGGTCGCGGGGACGACCGAACTCTCGGGTCGATCCCGGCCCGGTACGAGCGCGCGACCGAGACGGTCCTCGAAGCGTTACGAGGTCTCGGTGCGGACGTGTCGCGAGGTGAGCCGCCGGAATCGTTCTGTCCGGGCGACCACTCGGTTCGCGCCGCAGGCGGCGGGAAGATCGCGGGGATCGCCCAGCGAGTCCGCGGCGACGCGGCGCTCGTGGCCGGCTGTCTGGTCGTCACGAGGGGCGACGCCGACCGTATCGCCGACACCACGGCGCCGGTGTACGACGCGCTCGGTGTTCCGTTCGATCCCGACACGGTCGGAAGCGTCGCGGCGGCGGGCGGTCCGGAGCGTCCGAAGGCCGTCGCCAGAGCGTTGGAAGGCGCGTTCGTCGACGGAGCGTGGGGCGACGGCGACCCGGCGATCCGGTGGATCGCCGGCGACGACTGACCGGCGATCGGCGGTCGCGACGCGGTTCGCGGGGCGGTTTCCGGCGGATCGAAGGGGATCGGAGACGGACGCTGCCGGATCGCGGTTTCGACGTGCTTTTTATTCGCGGGGGTCTCGGTTCGCCCATGGCCGAATTCAAAGTCGTCATCGCCGACCCCGACACCGGCGAGACGTTCCAGCGAGAGGTCGACGGACAGGACGCCAACCGGTTCCTCGGTCGCGAGATCGGCGACGAGATCGGCGGCGACGCCGTCGGGCTCTCCGAGCACACGATCGAGATCACCGGCGGCTCCGACGAGACCGGTCGCCCGATGCGCGAGGACGTCTCCGGCACCCGCCTGAAGGAACTGCTCCTCGAGGGTGGCGTGGGCTTCGAGCCGTCCCGCGAGGGCGAGCGCAAGCGCGTCACCGTCCGCGGCCGCGAGGTCGACGACGACGTGGCGCAGATCAACGTCTCGGTCGTCGACGGCGACGATGTCGCCGCCGCGCTCGGCGAGGGCGACGCGGACGCCGACGAGGAGTAACCCCCTTTTCGATGCCCCGCGTCCCCTCCGACGACGAGGGCGTCGCCTCGATCCGCGTCTCGCTCGCCCGGAGCGGCGGCACTCGCCGACCCTGCGTCCGGCTCCCGAACGACGACGAGCTCGACGGGCGCGTCGAGTCCGGCGACTGCGAGTCGCTGGCGCTCTCCGCGGGCGACATCGTTCGCGTCGCCATCGACCGCGAGGAGTACTACGCGCCCGTCCGAAGCGACGGCGAGGGGCGGCTCCTCCGGGGCGCGTTCGACAACCGACGGCTCGCGCGCGAGCCCGGCGAGGGGGCGAACCGCCTCGCCGAGTGGCTCGACGACAACGACCGCGATCCGGGCGACGTGATCGTCCTCGACGTCGTCGTTGCCGGCGAGCAGTACGGGCTCCGGATTCCGGGCGAGCGGACGGTGTACGAGGCGACGCGCGGTCCTCGCTCGTCGCTGTCCGACATCGCTCGCAACCTCGACGGCTGAGTGTCGGCCGTCGGTTCGATCGGTCGGCGTCAGCGGCGACGCGGCGGTCGAATCGCTTATTCTCGCGCGGACCCGATATCGGAGTATGCAAGAGGTCGACGCGGATCTGACGGCGCTCGACCGCGGGATCATCAACGCCTTCCAGGGCGGGTTCCCGGTGATCGAGCGCCCCTTCGAACCGGCCGCGGCCGCGCTCCGCGAGCACGGGGTCGACGTGACTGGCCCGGAGCTGTGCGAGCGCGTGCGCGAACTCGACGAGGAGGGGATCCTCTCCCGGTTCGGGGCGCTCGTCAACGCCGAGGAGATCGGCGGGGCGGCGTCGCTCGTGGCGATGCACGCGCCCGAGGACCGGTACGACGAGATCGCGGAGACGGTCAACGGGTTCTCCGCGGTGGCGCACAACTACGAGCGCGAGCACCCGCACCTTAACATGTGGTTCGTGGTGAGCGTCGCCGACCACCCGGACCCCGACAAGGACGGCGCCGACCGGGTCGACGAGGTGCTCGCGGAGATCGAGGCCGCGACCGGCCAGGAGACGTACAACCTCCCGAAGGTCCGCGAATTCCACGTCGGCGCGAAGTTCCTCGTCGACGGGCCGGTCCCCGAGGGCGAGGTTGATCACTCCGATCTCGGGCCCGCCGTCTCGCCGAGCGACCGGTCGACGCTCACGCCCGACGAGCGAGACCTCGTCGTCGAGATACAGGGCGGGCTCCCGATCACGGAGACGCCGTACGCCGACGTGGCGGCCGCGATCGGCGCCGACACCGACTGGGTGATCGAGACGATCAAACGGTTCAACGCGGAGGGGAAGGTGCGCCGCGTCGGCGTCATCCCGAACCACTACGCGCTCGGATACACGGAGAACGGGATGACCGTCTGGGACGTGCCCGAGGACGCGCTCGACGAGGTCGGGCCGGCGGTCGCCGGGCTCGACTTCGTCACCCACTGCTACCAGCGCCCCCGCCACGAGGGCGTCTGGGAGTACAACTTCTTCGCGATGACCCACGGGCGGACGGAGGCCGAGAGCGAGCGCCGGATCGCGGAGGTGAAAGAGCTGATGGACGAGTACTGGGAGGTCGACGAGAGCGACTGGGACACGCTGTTCTCGACCCGGATTCTGAAGAAGACGGGGATCCGCATCGCCGACCGCGCCGACAGCAACACCGCGTGATCCCGCTGTATCACGACTTCGCCGACGAGACGGTTCTGGTGTTCGGCGGCGGCGCCGTCGGCTCGCGGAAGGCGTCTCGCTTCGCCGACGAGGCGCGGGTCGTCGTCGTGAGCCCCGCGTTCGACGGTCGGCTGGTCGAACTCGCCGAGGCGGACGCGGAGTCGGTGGAGCTCGTCCGCGCGGCGCCGACCGCCGACGCCGTCCGCGGCTGGGTCGACCGCGTCGGGCCGGCGCTCGTCGTCGCCGCCACGGACGCCGCCGCCGTCAACGCGGCGGCCGAGGCGGCGGCGCTCGAGGCGGGCGCGCTCGTCAACCGAACCGACGTGTCGGCCGCGGACCGCTCGGGCGGGCGGGGAGCGCGAAGCGTCGTCGTCCCGGCGACGGTCAAGGACGACCCGGTCAGGGTGGCGCTCTCGACCGGGGGAGCGAGCCCCGCGCTCGCGAAGGCGCTCCGCGAGCGGATCGAGGCGGAGATCGACGGCGCCGGCGCGATGGCGGAGCTGTCGGGAACGCTCCGAGCGGAGCTCAAAGACCGGGGTGTCGACCCCGCGAAACGCCGGGAAGCGATCCGCCGCGTCGTGCGATCCGAGGGGGTTTGGAAGGGTTTACAAAAGGGGGATTCCTACGGTCAGGAAGAGGCGTATTCCGTGATCGAGGAGGTACTCACCAGATGAAGGAGACGGGCGCTATCACCGGCGTGAGCGTCGCCCACTCCCGCGCGACGGTCGACGAGATCGAGGCCGCGGGCGGCGACGGCGTCCGCGCCACCGTCTCGGACCTGCTCGCGCGCGACGGCGTCGAAGAAGCGTTCGCGCTCCAGACGTGCAATCGCTCGGAGGCGTACGTCGTCACCGACCGGACCGTCGACGGCTCGGTCGCGCTGGAGTCGTTCGCGCCCGAGGTCCGCGGCGGCGCGGTCCGCCGGCTCGATCACGAGGAGAGCTTGGAGCATCTGATGCGGGTCGCCTCCGGGCTCGAATCGTTGGTGCTCGGCGAGGACCAGATCATCGGACAGCTCCGCGAGGCGTACGAGGAGTCGAAGTCCGCCGGCGGCATCGGCCCCGTGCTGAAAGACGGCGTGACGAAGGCGCTCCACGTCGGCGAGCGCGCGCGCAACGAGACGTCGATCAACGAGGGCGTCGTCTCGCTCGGCTCGGCCGCGGTGCGGCTGGCCGCCGACGAGATCGACCTCACCGACGGCTCCGCGGTCGTGGTCGGCGCCGGCGAGATGGGAACGCTCGCGGCCCGGACCCTCGACGACACCCCGGTCTCGGAGATCGTCGTGGCCAACCGGACGGTGCCGAACGCCGCGTTCGTCGCCGAGGAGGTCGACACTCCCGCGGAGGCCGTGCCGCTCGCCGACCTCCCGGCCGTGATCCCGGACGCCGATATCGTGATCGCGGCGACCGGCAGCCCGGACCCGGTGATCCGGTCGCAACACGTGGCGGGCGCGGACCGGCTCGTCTGCATCGACATCGCGCAGCCGCGGGACGTGGACCCGTCGCTCGCCGACCGCGAGGGAGTGACGCTGTACGACATCGACGCGTTGGAAGACGTGACGCGCAAGACCCGCGAGAGCCGCGAGGAGGAGGCCCGGGAGGTCGAGGCGATCATCGACGAGGAGCTCGACCGCATCCTGGAGGCGTACAAGCGCAAGCGCGCCGACGACGCCATCTCGGCGATGTACGCCAGCGCCGACCGCGTGAAGGCAAGAGAGGTCGACCGCGCCGTCTCGAAGCTCGAGGCGCAGGGCGACCTGACCGACGAGCAGCGCGAGACCGTCGCGGACCTCGCGGACGCGTTGGTCGGCCAGCTGCTCGCCGCCCCGACCCGGTCGCTGCGCGACGCGGCCGGCGAGGACGACTGGGAGACGATCCGGACCGCGCTCCAGCTGTTCGACCCCGAGTTCGACGCGCTGCCGGAGGGGCCGGGCGGGAGCGAGTCCGGACACGACGCGGCGCCCGGCGACATGGAGTCCGCGCCCGACTCCGTCACCGAGGAGCTCGACGACTGATCCGCCTCACGGCCCGCTTTTAACGCAGCACTGACCGGCGACGGTCGGCTCAGTCGCCGGCGACCGCGAACCGCGAGGCGTCGCTGTCGGCGGTCCGCGCGGTGACGAGCGAGACGCCGACCGTGAGGAGCGCCGACAGCACCATCAGCCCGAGCGCCACGTCCCAGCCGCCGGCGACGGTGCGGGGCAGCGTCGGCACGGCGCCGACGACCGCGGACAGCACGACCGCGAGGTACGCGATCTGCGGCACGAGCACGCCGGCGATCATCCCGGTCCGCGTCGTCCGGTCCCAGTAGAGCGCGCAGAGCACGGGGAGCGCGAGCAGCGCGAACCCGGAGAACGCGGTGTCGCCGACCTCGATCAGCGTCCCGGGGCGGAAGAGGCTCGCGACGAACGCGAGCAGGGCGAAGACGGCGACGCCGATCCGAGCGACCCACGCCTCACGGCGCTCGGAGGCGTCGTCGTTGATCAGGGGGCGGTACACGTCTCGGGTGAAGTACGACGACCCCGAGAGCAGCATCGAGTCCGAGGAGGACATCATCGCGGCCATCGCGCCCGCGACCACGAGCGCCGCGAACCACGCCGGCGTGTACTCGTTCAACACCACGGGGAGCACGTTGGCGCCCTCGGGCACGTCGACCGGCATCCCGACCGCCCACGCGCCGAGCATGAACGCGGGGAGGAAGAGGAGGAGGACGAGCACCGGCCACAGCACGAACGAGCGCTTCAGCGTCTCGCCGGAGTTCGCGACGAAGAAGCGCTGGTTGATCTGCGGGAACATCGTCACGCCGAACGCGATGGTGATCGCGGTGGAGATGATGAAGCCGGGCGTGTAGATCCCGCCGCCGAAGCTCCCGAAGTCGGGCCGGGCGTCGAGCATGGCGCCGGTGGCGGCGCCGACGCCGCCGACCGCCGAGACCACCCACACGGCGGCGATCCAGACCACTGAGAGCATGAACAGTCCCTGTACCGTGTCGGTCCACGCGACCCCGCGCATCCCGGCGAGGACGACGTAGAGGATCATGAAGGCGGTGACCAGCGCCGCGCCGCCCCAGTAGGGGACGACGCCGTCGGTGAGCCCCACCAGCGCCTCGCCCGCGCCCATCTGCTGGAGCATGACGTACGGGAACAGCCAGAGGAGGCTCACCCCGGCGACGAGCGCGCGCAGGCCCACGGAGCCGAACCGGTCACCCAGCATCTCCCCGAGCGTGACGTACCCGTTCCGGTCGCCGATCAGCCACTGCTTGTAGCCGATAACGTACCACAACACCGCGAACAGCACGCCGTCGAGCGTCCCCATGACGATCAGCCACTCCGGGCCGGCGGCGAACGCGAGGTTCGGGCCGCCGAAGAAGGTGAACGCCGAGAGCAAGGTGGCGAACGTGGTGAACAGCAGTACGACCGTCCCGATCGAACGGCTCGCGAGGTAGTAGTCCTCGGCGGTGGTCTCGGAGACGCGGTACGCGACGAGGCCGACCGCGAGCGCGAACAGGAGGTACCCGACGACGATACCGAGCGACAGGCCGAGCGTCATCGCCGATCACCCCCGAGCGCCGAACCGGCGCCCGACTCCGGGCGACGGCCCATCCCGCGTTCCCACGCGCCGCTCCGAACGAACAGCGAGAACAGGACGGTACACAGCCCGAGCCACGCGACGTGCCACCAGATCCACACCGGCAGCCCGGCGACGGTTAGGTCGACTCCCCACAGCGGCCACGGCACCGCGAAGGCGACGAGGACCGCGAACGTCGGTATCCACGCGATATCTCTCCGTGATCGGCTCATGTGGAGCAATGTTAGAACTTTGTGACTAAATAGTGTTGGTATCGTTCGGTATTGACCATCGAAGAGAAATTTTCTTCGAACGCTGCCGACGCAGGCGCGTGCGATAACTATTTTCGCCGACGGACACAACGACGCACGGGCGGCCGGCTCCGCCCGATCATCACCATTCACCCATCATGAAAGACACCGAAAAATACCTCATTCACGCCACCATCGCGGCCGACGGCGTCGTCGAGCGGAGCGACGTCGTCGGCGCGGTGTTCGGCCAGACCGAGGGCCTCCTCGGCGACGAGTTGGACCTGCGGGACCTCCAGGAGTCCTCGCGGGTCGGTCGGATCGACGTCGCCGTCGAGTCCGAGAACGGCCAGTCGTTCGGCGAGGTCACGGTCGCGTCGAGCCTCGACAAGGTCGAGACCGCGATCCTCGCCGCCGCGCTAGAGACGATCGACCGCATCGGCCCCTGTCACGCCTCGGTGGAGGTGACGAGCATCGAGGACGTGCGGGCGGCGAAGCGCCGCGAGGTCGTCGAGCGCGCCAAGGAGCTCGTCGCCGGCGGCTTCGAGGAGACGAGCCTCAGGAGCGACGACATCCTAGAGGAGGTCCGCGAGGCCGCCCGCGTCGAGGGGATCGTCGACTACGAGGGACTCCCCGCCGGCCCCCGCGTCGGCGACTCCGACGCCGTCATCGTCGTCGAGGGGCGCGCTGACGTGCTCACGCTGCTGGAGTGCGGGATTAAGAACGCGGTCGCCGTCGAGGGGACGAACGTTCCCGACGCGGTCGCGGAGCTCACCGCCGACCGCACCGTCACGGCGTTCCTCGACGGCGACCGCGGCGGCGAGCTGATCCTCCGCGAGCTCGCGCAGGTGGGCGACGTGGACTACGTCGCGTTCGCGCCGCCGGGCGAGTCGGTCGAGGACCTCGACCGCAACGCGGTCTTCGAGGCGCTCCGCGGGAAGGTGCCGTACAGCAGCCTCGCGGACGAGCCGAACCTCCGCGAGGCGGCCGCGGACGAGCCGGGGGAGGCGTCCCCCGAGGGAGACCGCCCTCCCGAAGACGGAGAGACCGATCTCACCGACAGGGCGTCGGGTCCCGCCGACGGAGCGGCGCGAACGACCGAGAGCGACGCGGAAACCGCGGCCGGAGCCGACCAGGCGAACGGCGGCAGCGACTCCGGCGCCGCCGCCGACGGGGCCCGCGGTGCGAACGCGGGCGGACTCGTGGAGGCGGTCGAGGACGCGCCGGGGCCCGCGGCGATCGACGCCGAGAAAGCCGAAGAGGAAGACGGGGCCGACAGCGACGACGCGCTCGACGACGGCGAGCGCGGCGGCGATACAGCAGACGGCGCCGCCCCGGATGACGCGGGCGACACAGAGGACACGGACGACGCGGACGAAACGGATACGCCGTCCGACGACGAGGCGAGCGCCGATACCGGCGGGTCGAGCGGCGAGGAACGCGGACCGGCGGACGACACCCCGATCGACGACGAGCCGCGCTCGATCGAGGAACACGTACAGGAGATCGTCGACGCCGGCAGCGACCGCGCCCGGCTGCTCGGCGACGACCGCGGGGTCCTCACCGAGGTCCAGGCGGCCGACGCCTTCGACGCGGTGGAGAGCGCCGAGACGGCCCCGCACACGGTCGTCGTCGACGGCCCGATCGACCAGCGGCTGCTCGACGTCGCCGCCCAGCGCGGAGTCAGCCAGCTGCTCGGCCGCGAGGTCGGGGAGTTCGTGAAGCGACCCGTGGGGACGCGAGTGCTCACGGTCGGCGACCTGCGCGCCGGGAGCTGACGGGGGCGCTCGGACCGCGGTCGCCGGCCGCCTCAGACCAACCCGACGGCGCCCAGCACCGCGAACAGCGCGTCGCCGTACGTCAGCGAGACGAGCAGCCCGATCGCCATCGGAACGACGAACGGCATTCCCGGCGACACGAGCACGCGGTCCTTCCGGGCGACGACCGCCAGCCCGCCGCGGAGCGTCTCGGCGTCGGTGCCGTACGCGCCGTGGTCGATCTCGTCGAGGAAGCGCTCGGCGGCCCACGGGTCGTCGGACCGGTCCGCGGAGCGGTCGGCGCCGCTCTCACCGTCGGCACCGGTCGCCGTCCCCCCGTCCGTCCGCGGGCCGACGTGCGTCCCGCCGTCGGTCGGGTCGCGCGTCTCGGCGACGCTGTCGGGGTCGCGGAGGCGGGCCGCGTCCTCGCGCAACTCCGCGAGCGTCACCCCCCGCCAACGGAGGTACATCCGAAGTGCGTCCAGATCGAGGCCGTTCCGGGTCGTTCCCGCGTCGCTCTCGAACAGGCGCCCGTGGCGGTCCGGCAGCGAGTCGGTCGCCACCGGTCGCGCGAGGAACATCGTCGCCGAGCGCTCCCCGCGGACGAGGTTAACCGCGGCGAGCCCGATCGGGTACGCGAGCGCGAGCAGGACCGTGTTCGTGAGCACCGTCAGCGAGAACACGCCGATCTGGGTGTCGACGAGCGGGAGCTTCGCCCCGGCGACGACGTACTCCGGGAACGTCGGGAACAGCACCGCGATCGCGATCAGCGCCTTCGCGTCGGCGCCGCCGAACGCGCCGAGGTACCAGAACGCGTAGCCCAGCGGGGCGACGAACAGCAGGCTGATCGCGGCCTGAACGAGGAACAGCCGCCCGTCGAGCCCCGCGAAGGGCCACAGCCGGGCCGCCTCCCAGACCAACAGGAGCGCCCCGAACGCGTACAGCGGCGGCCACAGCCGGTTCGGAAGCCGTCTGGTCCGAACGTCCCGCAGGGCCGCCCACGCGAAGACGGGGACGACGAACAGGCGGAGCGCGTCCGGCAGCGTCGCGAACATGTCATCACCGGCGGCGCGGCCACAATTAGGCGTTCGGATTCGTATCTCGCGATCGATAGCGCGAGCCGAACCGCCGGCGCTTTGTGGGGCCGTCTCCGACCGGCGGGCGATGCGACGCCGCGTCGGAACCAGTCTGTACGCCGGGCTCCTCTTCACCGTCCTCGGCGCGATCGCGTGGGGGACCGGCCAGCCGTTCGTCTTCCCGAGCCTCGGGCCGTCGGCGTTCCTGATCGCCTTCGACAGGCGGAGCGAGCGCGATCGGGCCGCCCGGATCGTCGGGAGCCACCTCATCGGCGGCGTGACCGGGTTCGCGGCGTGGTGGCTGATCGCGTCGGGCGCCAGCCTCACCGCGACCCCGCCGGCGTTCTCCCCGGGGGGGTTCCGGCTCGCGGCGAGCGCGACCGTCTCGCTCGTGGCCACGAGCTGGGCGATGATCGCCACCGACGCGGTCCACGCGCCAGCCTGCGCGACGACGCTCATCGTGTCGCTCGGGCTGCTCCCGGCCCCGATCGAGGTTGCGACCATCGTCGCGAGCGTGACCGTCCTCGTGAGCGTTCACGCCGGCGTCATCGCGGTGTTCAGGCGGGTCGCGGGCGAGGCACACCCGCTCTACCGGGCCGAAAATCGGTGACCGCCGCGCGGTCGCCGACCGGTCGATCGGTCTCCCGTTCAGTCCGCGGGTCGCTCCGCGCGCCTGTCGAACACCGACAGCACCGGCTCGGGGTCAGCCAATCCGGGGAGCCGGTACTCGTCGTCTCGGAGTTCGATAACGACGGTCTCGGTTCCGAGCCGCCGGTCGAGTCGCCCCCGCGTCACCCGGAGGGCGGTCTCGTCCCACGGCTCGACGCGCCACAGCGTCGCGCCGAAGAGGCGGTCGTGAGCGACGAGGGCGTCCGCCCCAGCGCGGTACGAGACGAGCCCGTACCGGAGTTCGTGGTCGAGCGTCGCGACCCCCAGCGGGAGCCCGACGGCGGCCGCGGCGAGGGTGCCGACGGTCGCCCAGTTCCCCCCGATCGCGAACAGGAGGCCGACAAGCGCGAACGCCCCGGCGACGTACCACAGCCCCGGGTGAGCGAGGGGCGTCGTCAGCGCCCCGGCGAGGCGAGCGCGCCCGGACTGACGGACCGTACGGACCGGCTCCGCGAGCGAGCCGTCGACCGGCTCCGGCGATGGCGGGTCGGACGAGAACCCCAGATCGAGCGCCGAGGCGTCGTCGAACGCGGCCAGTCGGTCGCTGTACAGCCCCGCGAGGTCGAACGCGGCCTTCACCGCGACGACCCCGAGCAGGAGCGGGAGCCCGACCGCGTCCGGGTCGAGCGCGGCGATCGGCGTGTCGCCCTCCAGCGTCGCCGCGCCCACGATCGTAACGGTGAACAGCCCGCCGAGGAAGACCGCTGCACCGTGGGCGAACACGCCCCGTATCGCCGTCTGGGCGCTGTGGTCCCGGTACTCGCCGCGCCCGAAGTAGTCGACGAGCGTCGTCGCCCCCTCGCCGACGAAGACGGCGACGATCGCGAGCGCCACGGTGTCGAGCGCGCCCGGCGCCAGCCCGCCGTCGGCGACGACGCCGACCGTGAGCGCGCCGACGAACAGCCAGACGACGGCGAGGACCGGGACGATGACGGGGAGCACGAGCAGCGAGGAGAGCCGGATCTCGAGGCCGGTTCGAGGGATCGAAAGCGAGACCCGTCGCTGCGCGAGCGGCCCGACGAGCAGCGCGTCGCGCTCGATCTCGGAGGGGCGCCCGGCGAACAGCGCGCGGACGACGGCCCAGAGGGAGGCGATCCCGAGCTCGAACCAGTAGAGCGCCATCAGCGCCGCCGCGTTCCAGCCGAGCGCGACGACGCCGACGAGCGGGAGCGCGTTGGAGAGGACGAACCCGATCGCCCGCGGGCGACGGTCCTCAGCGCGGGCTTCCGGGCGCGGTGCGTGGTCGGTGGAGGGCATTCGTTCGAGCGATTCAGTCCCGAGGGGATAAGCGGTCGGTGCGAGTCACTGCGCCGGCCCCGCGTCGCGGTGGAGGTAGAGGTACGCGAGAACCGGGACGATCGTGAACACGAGCGTCGCGAGCGCCCAGACGACCGCGTAACGGCTCCCGCGCGCCCTCGCGTCGCGGTAGATCCACGCCGCGGCGGCGACGACGACGCCGTAGATCACGAGGGTGAGGGGGAGCGACCAGGGAAGGGCGACGCCGAAGAGGCTCACGGCTCACCGGTGAGGTCCGCGCTCATCACGAAGTCCGGTTCGGCCGCCACCGGGACACGGTTCGCGCCCGTGTCGCTCACGTGTTCGACCGTCTCGGGGATCAGCACCCGAACGGCGTCGGCGTCGACCGCGGCGGCGTCGGCCGCGATCGCCTCGTACAGCGCGCCGGCCGCGTCGACGTCGCGCCACGCGGCGGCGCCGTAGATCGCGGTCCGCGTCGGTTCTCCGGCTTCCTCGCGTTCCGTCAGGCGCGTCCGGACCGCGAACCCGGCGAGCGCGTCCGCGCCGGCGACCGCGAGGAGCCGGTCCTCGTCGGCCGCGGTCCGGAGGCGGTCGCGGGTGAGCGCCGAGCACGCCCACGACTCGTCGGGGTCGAGCGCGAGCCCGCGCAGGTGGTCGCGGGCGTCGCTGTCGTGCCAGAACGCCCACGCCGCGTTCGGGTCGGGGTCGTCGAGGGAGGGGTCGACCGCATCCGACTCCGGCTCCGGCTCGGCGAATCGGAACTCTGTCGCCGGCTCGAAGCCGACCGCCCGCGACTGCCCGAGCCCCATGACGTTCCACGAGAACACCATGTTGCGGCACACCCGCGCGCCGCGGTCGCGGGCCCAGTCGAGCACGGCCGCCGAGAGGGCGGTCCCGACGCCGAACCCGCGGGCGGCGGGGTCGACGCGGATCCCCTGTCCCCACGCCTCCCACTCCGAGAGCAGGGCCCCCCGGATACAGCCGACGACCGCCTCTCGATCGCCCGCCGCGGCCGCGCCCGTCCCGTCGCCCTCGACGAGGGTGTCGCCCGGCTCGCGTCCGTCGGTGGTGCCGATCGCGTCGCTCTCGGCGACCGCGTCCGGCGGCAGCGTCGCGACGAAGGTGCCGGCCTCGGGATCGTCGGCCGCGGCCCACTCCGGGAAGACGCGCGGGATGTAGTCCTCGTGGCGCTCGCCCCACGTGTCCCGCGCGAACGCGGTCACCGCGTCGGCGTCGGCGGGGCGGGCCTCGCGGATGACGGGGGCCGGCTCGGCGCCGCTGGACTCCCGGTCGCTCATCGCCAGGGCTGCGACTCCTCGGTGAGCTCGCCGGCGATGTCGCGGCCCATCGCCTCGGCGGGGTCGGACAGGTTCGCGAGCGCCCACATCAGCTTCACCTTCGCGGTGCCGGGGAGCGTGTCGCCCGCCTCGACGACGCCGGCGTCGAGCAGGTCGCGGCCGGTGTCGTACACCCGGTCGCAGACGCGTCCGGCGAGACACTGGCTCGTCATCGCGACGACGGTGCCGCCCTCGACCAGTTCCTCGATCCGCGGGATGAGGTCGGTGTGGACGTGGCCGAGCCCAGTCCCCTCGATCACGACGCCGTCCTTGTCGTCGAGGTAGTCCCACGCGGCCGGGTCCATGCCCGGCGTGAACTTCACCAGTTCCACGTCGCCGCTGAGGGCCGGGTCGAGGGCGACGGCGGCGCCGCCGTCGTCCGCGTCCCCCCGCGGGAGCGGCTCGCGGTGCCACGCGATGGCGGCGTCCGCGGCGTCGCCGTCGGCGCCCGCCTCGGCCGCGGCCTCGTAGTCGATGCGGCCGAGGGGTTCGGCGCCGACCGTCTCGAAGGCGTCCCGGCGGGAGGTGTGGTTCTTGCGGACGCGGGTCCCGCGGTGGAGCGCGCAGGCGTCGTCGGAGGGGCTCGCGTGCATGCAGACGAGCGTCTCGGCGTGGTCGGCCTTCGCGGCCTCGACCGCGCACACCGCGTTCATCACGTTGTCGGAGGAGGGTCGGTCCGCCGAGCGCTGGCTCCCGGTGAACACGATCGGCACCGGCGAGTCGAGCATGAAGGAGAGCGCGGACGCGGAGTACTGCATCGTGTCGGTGCCGTGCATCACGACGACGCCGTCGGCGCCCGCCTCGACCTCCTCGCGGACGGCCTCGGCGAGCTCCCGCCAGATCGGCGGCTCCATGTTCTCGGAGAGGATGTTGGCGACGACGCGCCCGCGGTAGTTGGCTCGGCCCGCCAGGTCGGGGACCGCCCGGAGCACGTCCTCGGCGTCGAACTGGGCGGTGACCGCGCCGGTCCGGTAGTCGACGGTGGAGGCGATCGTCCCGCCGGTCGAGATGAGCGACACCGTCGGGAGGTCCCCCTCGAAGGTGATCTCGGAGGCCTCGCCGCCGCCCGCGTCGGCGCCCTCGTCGACGTCGCGGGCGCCGGATTCGAGCACCTCCACGTCCGCCTCGTCGCGGTCGATACCGACGTTGTACCCCCCGTCGAGCTTGACGACGAGGTGGTCGCGAGTCGTCGAGGGGAGCAGTACCCCCTCGTTCGTGACGTCCCCGCGGTCGACGCGGACGCGATCTCCCGGTTGCATACCACCGGATTCCCCTCCGGCGGACTTGAATCCAACCGTTCGGCGGCGGAGCCGTCCCGTGTCGGCGTCGTTGATAGGTTTGCTAACAAATGACAGAAATGATATGTTTCATTTCGAAGCGCAACCGTACCACCGGCTGCATTCGAGGTGGTCAACAATGGCGCTCCCACGACCGGCGAGTTCGTGCTCACGGTGGAGCTCCCGGGTTCGATCCCGAGGAGATCACGGCCTCGTGGGACAACGGCGTGCTCAACATCGCCGGCGAACACGAGGACCCGAACCGTGACGTGCGCCGGACCTACCACCGTCGGTCCGCTTCCCGAAGACGGTCGACGAGGACGCCATCGAGGCGACCTACGAGAACGGCATCCTCACCGTCCGTCTGCCGGTCGTCGTCGACGCCGCGGTGACCGGCACCGAAATCGAGATCGAGAGCTGATCGGTCGGCCGAACGTCGGCGCCCGTCGCGACCGGCCGGTCCGCCGGACCGACCCAGTACGTCTTTTTACTCGCGCCACCGACCGTGAGGGCATGGACCGCGACGAGTTCGCCGCCAGCATCGACCACACCGTGCTCGGCCCGGAGACGACGTGGGGCGACGTCGAGACCGTGCTCGACGAGGCCGCCGATCACGGGATGAACGCCTGTATCCCCCCCTGTTATCTCCCCGAGACCGCCGAGTACGGGAACGCACCGGAGACGATCGCGACCGTCGTCGGCTTCCCGCACGGTCAGCACGCGCCCGGGACGAAGCGCGACGAGGCGGTCGCCGCGTGGGACGCCTGCGCCGACGAGATCGACCTCGTGATCAACGTCGGGCGGCTCAAGGCGGGCGAGGACGACGCCGTCGCCGCCGAGATATCGGACGTGGTCGCCGCGGTGCCGGTCCCGGTGAAGGTGATCATCGAGACCGCGCTCCTGACCGACGAAGAGAAACGCCGCGCCTGCGAGGCCGCCGTCGACGCCGACGCCGACATGGTGAAGACCTCCACGGGATTCGCCGACGGCGGCGCCACCGTCTCCGACGTGGAACTGATGAGCGAGTACCTGCCCGTGAAGGCCTCCGGCGGCGTCGGCTCCTACGACGAGGCGACCGCCATGCTCGAGGCCGGCGCGGTGCGGATCGGCGCGTCCTCCGGCGTCGCCATCGTCGACGGCCACCCAGAGAGCGCGGAGTAGGTCGTCGGACGACGGCGCCCGCTCGTCGCCGCCGACGGCGAGGTCGCCGGAGCCGGCGGGGTCGCCGGAACCGGCGGGGTCGCCGGAGCCGCGTGCGTTCCCTCGACGTGAGAACGCCGTTGTACCAATTTATACTCTGAGCGCCTACTGTGACGTATGAGCCACTCGGTCGAACCCGAATCGCACGGTATAGACCTGGACGCGGCGTTCAAGGCGTTCGGCGCGGTAGGCATCCTCATCGCCCTCGTTCTCATCGTCGGCGTGCTCGCGTTGACCGACCCGTTCGGCGAGCTCGTTACGACCTCACCGGCGGTGTTCGGAAGCCTGCTGTCCGCTGGCCTGCTCGCCGCCGTCGGCTACGCGGCGTACGCGCTGCGCCGCCGCTGAGCGAACGCGACTGACACCCGAAGCACGGCAGAAACGTCTACGGCAGAACCCGATCAGCTCGACGCGGTCGCCGAGCCGCTCTCCGATCGCTCGTACTTCTCTTCGAACTCCTGAATCAGCTGGCCCATCTTCGCGTACCAGTCGTTGAGCATGCGCTGCATCTCGTCGGTGATCTTCTCGGGATCGGTCGGCGAGTAGACGTGGTAGTAGCCGCCCTGATCGTAGTTGATCTGCTCTTTGGTGATGAACCCGGTCTGGAGCAGCCGCTGGACCGCCCGGTAGGCCGTCGAGCGCTCGCGGTCGACCGCATCGGCGATCGCGTCGATGGTCATGGCCTCCTCGCTCTCGACGAGCACGCTGAAGCACTCGCGATCGAGCGGCTTGAGCCCGTGAAAACACTCGAGTAGTCCCTCACACTCCATGTCGCTCTGGAGCTGTTCTGACAGAGAATCCGGCATGATGTTGTCTCTACGTACGATACGTTCCGTCAAAAGACTTGTGTGTAAATGACACAATTGTATGGTCCCCGCTACCAGAGCGCCCGAACAGTCGCCGGGGGGTATAACCGGGCGGCGATCGAACCGGCGGCCATGAGCGACGAGGCGATCGAGGCCGCGGTCGACCGGTTCCTCGACGAGACCGAGTCCACGCTGGACAGCTACGATCAGGGGTACGCGGACGCCGACGCGACGATCTCGGTGCTCCGGACACACATCGATGAGCTGGCGGCCGCGGTCGAGGAGGAGGGGTAGCCGTGTGCGGAGCGGCGCCCGCTTAGGGTCCCGCGCCGATCAGCTCCCGTACGCGAGCGACGTGCTCGCCGAAGGCGGGGTCGCCGCGCTCGCGGGGCCGCGAGACGTCGACGTCGACGATCTCGTCGACCCGTCCCGGCTCGGCCGCCATCACCACGATCCGATCGGCCAGCGTCACCGCCTCTGTCACGTCGTGGGTGACGAACAGGACGGTCTTGCCGGTCGACCCCCACACGTCGAGCAGCTCGCGCTGTAACATCTCTCGGGTCTGCGCGTCGACCGCGCCGAACGGCTCGTCCATCAGGAGCAGCTCCGGGTCGACCGCGAGCGACCGCGCGATGGCGACGCGCTGTTTCATGCCGCCGGAGAGCGACTTCGGGTACGAGTCGCGGAACTCGGTGAGGCCGACGAGGTCCAGCATCTCGTCGATCCGCCGCTCCCGTTCCGCCTCGCTCCGGTCGGTCCGCTCCAGGCCGAACCCGACGTTCTCCTCGACGGTGAGCCACGGGAACAGGTGGTACTCCTGGAACACGACCCCCATGTCCGTCGTCGGCCCGGTGACGGGCGTGCCGGCGACCCGGACCGCTCCGTCCGTGGCCTCCGTGAGCCCGGCGATGATCCGGAACAGCGTCGTCTTCCCGCAGCCGGACGGGCCGACGAGACAGACGAACTCCCCCTCGTCGACCGCGAACGACGCGTCGTCGAGCGCCCGAACCGGACTCCCGCCGTCGTCGTACGTCTTGCCGACCCCGTCGACGGCGACGCTGGCATCCGCCGCCGCTCCGGACCCGTCCGCCCCCGTCTCCGGCCCGGGGCCTCGGTTCACGCCTGCCATGCTAACACCCGTCGTTGGACCGCGCGAAACGCCACGTCGACGAGGAGGTACATCAGGCTCAACACGAAGATGTACGCGATCGCCCGGTCGACGCGGAGGTTGTTGCTCGCGCGCAGGATCTCGCGGCCGACCCCCGGCACGGAGAAGATCTCGGCGGCGATGACGAGCATCCAGCACCGACCGAGCCCGGTGCGGATCCCGGTCATGATCCCCGGCAGCGACGCCGGGAGGACGACGGACCGGACCATGTCGAGATCGCCGCGCACGCCCAGCGTCCGCCCCACGTCGATCAGGTCGTCGGAGACCTCCTCGACCGCGCCGTAGCTCGCGTAGAAGTTGATCCAGAACCCGCCGACGGCGATGATGAACGCCGCCCCGGCGTGGTTGAGCCCGAACCACGCGATCGCGAACCCGATCAGCGCCAGCGGCGGCACGGGTCGGAGCAGCCGAATCAGCGGGGCCGTCACGTCGTCGAGCAGGCCGCTCCACGCGAAGGCGACGCCGGCGGCCACGCCGAGCCCCGTACCGGCGATCGTGCCGGGGACCCAGTGGCGGACGCTCGACGCCAGCGCCGCGGGCATCGTCCCCGAGGCGAACTGCCCGCGGAACTCGGCCGCGACCGCGACCGGCGACGGCAACACGATCGCCGGCTGCGTGAGCGAGACGAGGTGCCAGAGCGCGACGAAGCCGGCCAACCCCGCGATGCCGCGGAGCAGCCGCTGCGGATCGCCGATGCCGACATCGGCCCGCAACCCGCTCCCGTCGAACTCCCCTCCGGTGTCGGTGGCCATCAGAGCGAGTCGTAAACCTCGAAGTCGAAGATCTGGTCGTTGCTGAGCTGTTCGTCGATCTGGCCGTTGCTCGCCGCGAACTCCGAGAACACCGGCGTCGCCTCGCTGATGGAGGCGGGGTCGGTGACGAAGTTCGACAGCGGCGAGTCGAGGGCCGTCCGCGCGCGGTCCGCCGGCATCCCGATCCCCGACTCGACGTGTTGTGCCGTCGCGTCAGGGCTCTCGCCGATGAACTCGGTGGCCCGGGCGTGCTGTTCGAGGAACTGCCCCGCGAGCGGGGAGTCGCGGACCGCGTCGCTCATCAGCGTGACCGCGGCCGGCTGTCCCGGCAGAATCTCGGCGGCCGTCCGGAGCATCGTGACCGACGAGCCCTCCTCTCGAGCGATCGTCGGCACCGGCTCCATGATCGAGGTCCCGTCGATGTCGCCGCCGTTGATCGCCTGCCACACCGCGTTGGCGCCGTTTATCTCGCGGATCTCGATGCTGTCGTTCGCCTCGGGGTCGACGCCGGTCTCGCGGAGCCAGTAGCGGAGCAGCACGTCGGGGACGCTCCCCTGCGGGAACGTCCCGAACCGGAAGGGGCGCCCCTGCTCCTCCTCCCAGACCCCGAACGCGTCCGCGCCGTGCTCCTCGAAGGTGTCGTGGAACGAGGAGTCGGCCATGACCCCCATCGGCTCGCGGATGTTCGCCGCGGTCACCTGTGCGGGGATGTCGTTGTCGATGACGATCATCGCCGGCACGATCCCGAACATGGCGATGTCGATGTCGCCGCCGCTGAACGCCTGCACGATCGCCGGGCCGTCGGTGAACTCCCGACCGTCGATTTCGGCGTCGATCTCGGAGAAATACCCCTCGCCCTCCATCACGTACCACTGCAGGTCGGGATAGATCGGCATATGCGCGACCGTCAGTTCGTCGAGGCCGCCGTCGTCGCCGCCGAGGCAGCCGGCGAGGCCGACCGTGGCCGCGCCGCCCGCGGCCGCGAGGAACGACCGCCGCGAGGCTCCCGCGTTTCGCTCGTACATACCCACTACAGTGGCCACGCGTGGAATACCTCCGCGCCACCAGCAACCGGGGCGGATACCAGTGACGGCCGATATCCTCCTAAAAGCGTCTTTTTCCGCTTTTCAATCGCTGATACGCCGGTATCGTTCAAACCAAACGTCAGCGATTAACGCAATACTTGCAGAGCGGTCGCCGTCCACCGCCGACCCGCCGTCGTTTATGAGTGCGCACACCAACACGCGCGTATGGTCTCGGAGCTATTCGACCCCGACGCGTGGGAGCCGGTCACCGACGAGTTCGACGACATCACCTATCACCGCGGCGTCGACGTGCCGGTCGTCCGGATCGCGTTCGACCGCCCGGCGGTCCGGAACGCGTTCCGCCCCGGAACCGTCGACGAGCTGTACGCCGCGCTCGACCACGCGCGCAAGCAGGCGGACGTGGGCTGCGTGCTCCTCACGGGCAACGGCCCCTCGGAAAAAGACGGCGGCTGGGCGTTCTGCTCGGGCGGCGACCAGTCGGTGCGCGGCGGCTCCGGCTACGAGTACCGCGACGACGACGAGGCGGGCGACGAGGACGACCCGCTCGTGAAGGAGGCGCGCGCCGGTCGGCTCCACATCCTCGAGGTCCAGCGGCTGATCCGGTTCATGCCCAAACCCGTCGTGGCGGTCGTGCCGGGGTGGGCGGTCGGCGGCGGCCACTCGCTGCACGTGGTCTGCGACCTCACGCTCGCCAGCGAGGAGCACGGGAAGTTCCTCCAGACCGACCCCGACGTGGGCTCCTTCGACGGCGGGTTCGGATCGGCGTACCTCGCGAAGCAGATCGGCCAGAAGAAGGCCCGCGAGGTGTTCTTCCGCGGGAAGACCTACTCCGCCGAGGAGGCCGAAGAGATGGGGATGGTGAACGAGGCGATCCCCCACGAGGAGCTGGAGGCGGTGGCGATCGAGTGGGCCGACGAGATGACGAAGAAGTCGCCGACGGCGATGCGGATGCTGAAGTACGCGTTCAACATGACCGACGACGGCATGGTCGGCCAGCAGGTGTTCGCGGGCGAGGCGACCCGCCTGGCGTACATGACCGAGGAGGCGCAGGAGGGGCGCGACGCGTTCTTGGAGAAGCGCGAGCCGGGGTTCCGCGACTACCCCTGGCACTACTGAGGGCCGATCCCGCCTCGGCGGGTCGGTCGCGCGACTACCCGTGCGTGTACCCGCGGTCGGGGAGCGGGTCGCCGTCGGCCGTCACGCCGCCGTCGACGACGCGCCCCACGCGGGTCAGCCCGCCCGGACACGCCTCGCGGGCGCGCTCGACCGCCGCCTCGGGGACGGCGCAGACGAGTTCGAAGTCCTCGCCGAAGTGTGCGGCCAGCTCGAAGCGCTCGTCGGCCTCCGCGACCTCGTCGACGGCGGGGTGAACCGGGACCCGATCGCGGTCGAGCTCGAACCCGACCTCGCTCGCCTCCGCGAGCTGGTGGAGCGAGCGCGCGAGCCCGTCGGAGGAGTCCATCATCGCGGTCGCGCTGCCCGCGAGCGCCACTCCGTCGGCGACCCGGGGCGTGAACCGGAACAGGTCGTTGGCGCGCTCGACCGCCTCGTCGCTGTCGCTGTGAAATAACCGGAGCGCCGCCGCGGACCGCCCCCACTCGCCGGTGACACAGAGCGCGTCGCCGGGGCGCGCGCCCGACCGCGTGACGACGCCCGCGTCGGTGGCGTCGCCGACCGCGGTCGAGGCCGCGGTGAACTCGTCGTGGGTGTCGAGGTCGCCCCCGACGTACTCGGCGTCGACCGCCTCGCAGACGTCGACCGCGCCCGCGATGAAGCGGTCGAGTCGATCGTCGTCGAAGGCGGCGTCGGCGTACACCGCGACCGCGGCGGTCGCCGTCGCCCCCATCGCCGCCACGTCCGAGAGGGACGCGCCGACGGCGCGCCAGCCGGCGGTGTACCGCGTCGTTCCGGGCGGGAAGTCCGTCCGCTCGTGGAGCATGTCGGTCGTGATCACGGTGTCGCCCACGACCGCGGCGTCGTCGCCCGCGTGCGGGAGGTCGGCCGCGAGCGCCCGGAGCGCGTCTCGCTCGTTCACGATACCGTTGGATCGTGGGGGAACGGATTAGAAGGGATCGGTCCGGAGGAAGCGATCCGCGCCCCCGATCGGCGCCGATCTTGTGGCCCGTTACCAAGAAACATTTAAACGGATAATACACATTAACGTATATTATCATTATCAATCATTATGTTTATTACCAACCTCCCTCTCCTACCGAGTGCAATGACAGTATCCGTACGCGGACACGCAGCACCCCGACCCGCCGACAGCACGATCACCAGACGACCGCCGCAACCGCCCACACGACCCGATGACGACACCTAACGACACCACGCCCACCGACGAACCGACGAGTCAGACGACCCGATCGACCGACCGAACGTCGACCGACCGATCGACACCGGATCGGACGACGACCGATCCGACGAACGCCGACACTTCTCCCCGGACGATCCCCGGGCGCACGCCGACCACCGAGGAGGCGGGTGCCCCCATCGTCCCGACGACACGCCCGTCGACCGGGGGGCCGACTGCGACCGACACCGCTCGACGCCCGAGCCCCCCGCCGACAGAGGGCGAGCGGGACGCCCCGCTGGTCCCCGACCTGCGACCGGCTCGCCGCACGCGAACCGACGGGGGGTCGCGATGAGCGCCGTCCCCATGGCCGGGACCGGGCGCGGACCGCGACCGGACCCGACCACGTTCACGCGGCGCGCGGCCACCACGTTCGACGAGACGACCACCCAGTACACCGACGACGCGACGACGGAGTGACATCAATGCATCCCAACGAACTCGACGACGACGTCTTCACCAGAGATATCGACAACCCGGCCGGCCGCCAGCTCCGCGAGCTGTTCGAGGAGCAGGACTACACGTTCGCGCCCGGGATTTACCACGCGCTCGACGCCCGACTCGCGGAGATGGCCGGCCTCGACGCCGCCTACATGAGCGGGTACTCGACCGTCCTCGGCCAGTTCGGCTTCCCCGACCTGGAGATGGTCACGATGAGCGAGATGGTCGAGAACGCCAAGCGCATGGTCGAGGCGACGAACCTCCCCGTCATCGCCGACTGCGACACCGGCTACGGCGGCGTCCACAACGTCCGGCGCGCGGTCCGCGAGTACGAGAAGGCCGGCGTCGCGGCGATCCACATCGAGGACCAGACCTCCCCGAAGCGCTGCGGCCACATCGCGGGCAAGCAGATCGTCTCCCGCGAACAGGCGCGCTCCCGGTTCGAGGCGGCCGTCGACGCCAAGCAGAGCGAGGACACCGTCATCATCGCCCGCACCGACGCGTACGGCTCCGCGAACGGCGACTGGGAGGAGCACCTCGAACGCGGCCGGATCTACGCCGACGCCGGCGTCGACCTCGTCTGGCCCGAGATGCCCGACCCGTCGCGCGAGGACGCGATCGAGTACGCCGAGACGATCCACGAGACCCATCCCGATCTGGATCTCGCCTTCAACTACTCCTCCTCGTTCGAGTGGGGCGCGGAGGAGGACCCGCTCACCTTCCAGGAGCTCGGCGACCTGGGCTACCAGTACATCTTCATCACGCTGTACGGGCTCCACTCGGGCGCCCACGCGGCCTACGAGGACTTCGAGAACATCGCGCAGAACGACGAGGAGGCGCAGTTCGACCTCGAGGAGCGCTACATCGGCCACGAGACCGAGAGCCACCACGAGCTCTCCTTCGTCCCGCGCTACCAGGACATCGAGGCCGAGTTCGATCCCGAGGCGCGCGAGCGACAGGAAGAGTCCGCCGGCTTCACCGAAGACGAGAACGACCCGATCACGGCCGAGAGCACCGACGACGACTGACCGCGCCGGCCGACGATCGACCGAGCGCGCGCGCCGCCGGTCGCGTCACCGGTCCGGAATCGCCTCCTGTTTTTTCAGCTCCGCGATGTCGCCGTCGCCGTAGCCGTGCTCCCGGAGCACCGTCTCCGTGTGCTCGCCGAGCGAGGGCGGGTGTTGGCGGACCGTCGTCGGCGTCCGCGAGAAGTGCATCGGCGAGCCCGGCACCTGCATCGGCCCGGCGGTCGGGTGGTCGAACTCGGCGACCATGTCCCGCGCGGCCAGCTGGGGGTCGTCGAAGACGTCGGCCATGTCGCGGACGGGGCTCGCGGGGACGCCGTGCTCGCCGAGCCGGTCGAGGGCCTCCTGGGTCGTGAGCTCCGCGAACGACTCCTCGAGCGCGGGGTCCAGCGCGTCCCGGTTGCGGACGCGCTTCTCGTTGGTCTCGAACCGCTCGTCCGCCAGCAGGTCGGGGCGGTCGAGCGCCTCGCAGAGCCGCGGCCAGAACGCGTCGGACGCGCAGGCGACGACGACGTAGCCGTCGCGGGTCTCGAACGCTTGGTAGGGGGCGATGTTCGGGTGTTTGCTCCCCATCCGCCCCGGCGGCTCGCCGCTCGCGAAGTAGTTCGCCGCCATATAGCTGGTCCACGCGGCCTGCCCGTCGAGTAAGCTCACGTCGATCTTCTGTCCCGTTCCGTCGCCGAGCTCGCGCTCCAACAGGGCCGCGAGGATCGCCTGCGTCGCGTACATCCCGGCGCCGATGTCGGCGAGCGCGACCCCGATCCTGACCGGCGCGCCGCCCTCGACGCCCGTGATCGACATGAACCCCCCACGGGCCTGCATCACGAGGTCGTACGCGGGCTCGTCGCGGTCCGGTCCCCACTCGCCGTATCCGGAGAGCCCGCAGTAGACCAGCTCGGGGTTCTCCTCGGCGAGGTCGGGGTAGTCGAGCCCCCACTCGGCCATCTTCCCGACCCGGAAGTTCTCGACGACCACGTCGGCCTCGCGGGCGAGGTCCCGGAACACCTCCCGCCCGGTCTCGTTCGCGAGGTTCAGCTCGACGGAGCGTCTGTTGCGGTTGACGCTGGCGTAGTAGGCGCTCTGGGCGTCGTCGCCCTCGCCGAAGGCCGGCGGGCGCCACGTCCGCGTCTGGTCGCCCTCGCCCGGTCGCTCGATCTTGATCACGTCGGCGCCGAGGTCGCCGAGCTGCATCGTACAGAACGGCCCCACCAACACCCGCGAGGCGTCGAGCACCGTGACCCCGTCGAGCGGTCCCGTGTCGCCGTCGGGGTCGCGCGCCTCACCGACCACGCGGCATCACCCCCGTCGGACCCCCACAGGTCGGCGCGGCGGTCGCTCGTCGAGTCGGTCCAGTGGTCGCTCGTCGGTGCGCTCCCGCGTCGGGCCGGCGGGCCGATCCCGCGTCGGGCCCTCCTATCGCGTCCATGCCTCCGACTCGAGCGGACGGGTTATGAGCCTCCCGGCAGAGCGCGGGCGCCCGCGAGCCGCACCACCCGAGGCGTCGACCGCTTCGCAGACCAGCCGGGGCGCCGACCGGGTCGCAGGCGCGACGGGGCCTCGGCTCTCGGGGAGGCGACGGATGCGTGTGCAAGAACGTCGAAAAGGCTCTACGAAGCGGTCGACGGCGAGTCAGGCCGGCAGCGTGTCGATCCCGTCGACCTCGATGTAGCCGTACCCGCACTCGGGACAGCGCCACTTCGTCTTCTCACCGAGGTGGATCGTCATCGCCGCGGTCCGGTAGAACGACTGGGTCTCTCCGCACGAGGGACAGTCCACGTCCTTTTCGAGCGCCATACGCCCGCATCCGTCCGGCGCGGTTTTGAAGGTACTGATTCGACGGCCGGCAGAGGGTGATCAGGCCTTTCGATCATCGCTTCGCCGGCCTTGCCGACCGCCTCCACCTCGTCGCATTCCGCGAGTCCGAGCCGGTCTGCGGTCGACCGGTAATCGACCGCCGGCCGTCGCGCCGCGTCGGCGTTACTGCGTCTCGTCGACGTGCCGGACCTCGCTGGCGACGCCGCGCGTCGACTCGACCATCTCCGGGCCGGACATCTCCGCGCGGCCCACCGCGAACGCGTTCGGTCCCTCGATAACGACCTCGTCGCCGACGCGGATGTCGTCGTCCGCGTCGACGACGCCGGGGGCCAAGACGGAGCCGTGCGGGACGAACGGGTCGATCTCGACCCGCTTGGTGGGGGCGTCGCTCTCGACCCACCGACGCGCGCCGGCAAGGGTGAAGGAGAGCGTGCCGTACTGCGGCACCATCGTCGCGAGCTGTTCGCCCGGCTCGCCCTCCCGACCGGCGTCGGGGTCGTCGCCCCACACCTGGAGCTTGGGGTAGCGACCGGTGGTCCGGATGTCGGCCTCGCCGCCGTATCGATCGCCCTCGGCGCTCGCGCCGCTCGCGCCGCGCCCGCCGAACAGGTCGTCGCCGGCGCCGTCGCCGAGCAGGTAGTCCGCGAGCGCCCGGACCGTGTTGTGCTCGCGCTCGCGCTTGCTGTAGGCGGGCTCGCCCTGCAGGGCCGCGTTCAGCTCGCCGAGCGACTCGTCGCTCGTCGGGTGGCCGACGCAGGTGTACTCGAAGGGCGCGTCGACGTCGGGGTCCCGCTCGACGCGCTCGCAGATCTCGCGGTAGCCGTGGTCGGGGACGTGCGCGATCACCCGCGAGTAGTCGTTGCGCCGCAGGTACCGCCGGAGCACCTCGGCGACGAACTCGATCTCGTCTTCGCTCCAGTCGCCGGTGACGACCGCGTCGTAGTGCTGGGCCGGGTAGGTCGTCTCCAGCTCCTGGGGCACCACGCCGATCGGCGAGGTCATCGAGACGGTGTGGCCGCGCCACTGGATCGCGTCGTGGAACTGCCGGTGGCTCTGGGAGTCGCTGTACGGCTTGGTGGCCGAGCAGGGGACCAACACGAGCGGCTGGTCGGCGAAGCGGTTCCGGTACCGGCTCGTCACGCGGTCGGCGAACCGCCGGATCTCGACGCGGTCGAGCGTCTCCGCGGTCGCCGCCGTCACCTCGGCGTCGCGCATGAGCGGGGTCCGCTCTTCGAGGTACCCCCACTGGTCGTCGAACTCGCGGAACGCGGCCGTGAGCCACTGTTCGTGACGGGTCTGGCCCTCGATGTAGTCGCGGAGGCGGCCGGCCCGGATGCGCTCGCGCACGCGCCGCAGCTCGGCGCGGAGCGCGTTGACGTTGTGCTCGGCGCAGTCCGCGCGCGTGAACTCCGCGCGGGGTTGCGCGCAGGCCGGACAGGCGCACGGCAGCTCGTCGAGGTCCTCGAGGAAATGCTCCGCGTCGGCGGTGCAGTACATCCCCTGCGTCCCCTTCGTCCGCGCCAACGTCGCGTCGACGAGGTCGACGCCGGCGTACGCCAGGAGCGCGACGTTCCGCGGCGTGGCGACGCCCGAAAGCGTGAGCGCGGTGTCGGCCGGCAGGGACTCCTTCGCCGCGACGAGCGCGTCGCGGAACGCCTCGCCGTGGCCGACGAAGCCGGCGGCGTCGGCGAGGACGTACGCGTCGGCGCCCACCTCGCGGGCGCTCTCGCTGTCGACGACCGCGGCCGAGGGGTAGTCGACGTCCGGGTGGTCGACCGCGAACGACTCGCGGACCTCCTCGCGGGTGCCCGCGGGGAACGCGCGGTGCGGCAGGACGGTGAGCGACGACTCGTCGCCGTCGGGGACCTCGCGGCTCTCGGCCCAGAGGCTGCCCGCGTCCCTGAGGAACGGATCCGCGAGCGCCGGCGTCGCCACCGGCTCTGCGAGTCGGAGCTCGCCGAGCCGGGCGGCGCCGTCGCGCTCGTGGACCTCGAAGTACTCGGTCATACTCCCCCTCGCGGGGGGACGGTCAATTCTCTTGTGTTCCGCGACCGCGGGGCGGACAGCGGGGTCTCCGGCCCGCGTTCCGAGTTCCACCGGCTGATACTCGCGTGCGAAGCGTTTTATTTTGGAGCGGCGTCCGCAGAGGGAATGGCAGGACGATATGACACGCGAGACGCGGGGGAGGGACGGCTGCAAGAACTGCTGGTGACGCTCGGAGTGGTCGATCCGGACCACGTCTCCGAGGAGCCGGAGGGAGGCGTCGCCCGTGCCGCCGCCGCGCTGTTCGTCTCGCTTTCCGGGTTCGCCCTGCTGATACCGAACGTGACCCCGCTGGTCTCGGGCGCCGAACCACCGATCGGCGTCGTGCTGTCGGTGCTCGGGACCGTGCTCTCGGTGGCGCTGGTGGTCGTTGGCGGGCTCCTGTACCGGAGCACGTTCACGACGCGCAACGCGGTCCGAATCGCCGTCTGGAGCCTCTTCGGGATCATCGTGCTCGGAGCGATCATGCTCGGGGTCATCCGGTACCAGTCGCAGCTCGGGACGCCGATGGTCGCACCGACCTTCACCGTCGCGAAGGTGCTCGCGATCGGCGCGGTCGCGCACGTGATCATCGGCGTCTACGACGCCCGACGGGTCCGCGCCCAGCAGCTCGCCAAGGAACAGCGCCGGGTCTCCGTGCTGAACCGGATCATCCGACACAACCTCCGCAACGAGACGACGGTGCTCGGCGGCCACGCGTCGCTCATCGCCGAGGGCGTCGACGACCCGGAGCTCCGCGACTCGGCCGAGGCGGTGGCGAAGAGCGCCGCGGTGATCGGCGGGCTCGCGGAGGACGCGAAGCGCCTGCAGGCGGCCTTCGAGCGCCGCCCCAGCGAGCGCGGGCCGGTTCCGGTCGAGCCGCTGCTCGAAGACGCGGCCGAGGCCGCCCGCGAGGCCGGCGCCGAGACCGTCGCGGTCGACGTCGAGTCCTGCGCCGCGCTGGCCGACGACCGACTCGCGACCGCGGTCGAGGAACTCGCGACGAACGCGATCGAGCACGGCGCGACCGCGGTCGAGCTGTCGGCACGCGAAGTCGACGGCGACGTGGCGATCGCCGTCGACGACGACGGCCCCGGAATCCACGAGGCCGAGAGCCGCGTGATCACCGGCCGGGAGCCGGAGACGCAGTTGGAGCACGCCAGCGGGCTCGGGCTCTGGATCGTCCGGGCGACCGCCGACGCGTTCGACGGGTGGCTGTCGATCGAGACGACGCGGACGACCGACGACAGCGCGAGCGACGGCGACACCGGCACGACGGTGACGATGGGGATTCCGGCGGCGTAGGGAAGGGCGGGGGTTCGAAGCCGACGGCCGTCGGCGCCTCCGGGCGAATCGTCGGATGTCCGGGCGAACCGCTAGCCGCCCGGCCGAACCGTTAGGTTCCCAGCCACCCTACGGCGCGTATGGAGATCACCGGGCCGTGGGACCGGAAGCGCGTCGACGAGTTTCTCGACGGCGCGCGGATTCCGGTCCGCATCGGCTGCCGCACCCCGAACGACGCCCCGTGGATCGTCTCGCTGTGGTTCTCGTGGGACGGCGCCGTCAACTGCGCGACGAGCGCGAGCGCCGATCTCACCGACTTCCTCGCGCACGACGACCGCGTCTCGTTCGAGGTGTCGACGAACGATCCGCCGTACAAGGGCGTCAGGGGGCGGGGGCGCGCGACGGTGAGCCCGGACGGGGACAAGGAACTGCTCCGCGCGCTGTTGGAGCGCTACCTCGGCGGCGTCGACAACCCGACCGGCGACCGACTCCTCCGGCCCGAGCGCGAGGAGGTCCGAGTCCGGATCGAGCCGAAACGGCTCCACTCGTGGGACTACTCGAAGCGGATGGGGTGAGCGGCCGCCGAGCGCCGCGCCCGCGTTCTCAGCGGCCGAGATGCCGGAGGTTCTCCGTCTCGACGCGGTCGGGAACCGCGTCGAGCGCGCGCGCCGCCCAGTCGTCGTGCCCGAGCGTGAGGTCGCTGTCGGGGTTGGCGTCGGCGAGGCTCGCGACGCCCTCGGCGGCGGCGACCTGCGCCGCGCCGTCGAGCCGCTCGGGGACCTCCGCGGTGAGCGGGTACGTCTCCGAGAGCGCCCGCGGGAAGGGACCGAACGGCGGTTTCACGCGCCACACCGCGTCGTACTCGTGGTCGGAGGGCGCGTCGGACTCGGTGAGGAGGAGCCGGTCGGGGACCGCGAGCCGCGAGAGCCGGTCGTGGTGTCGCCGGACCTCGGGGCGGCGAGCCGACTCGTGGGAGGTGTAGAAGAACGCGTCCTTCGACACCGGGTCGGTCCGTTCGATCTCGTCGGCGTGGTCGAGGAGGGTCCGGAGCCCGTCGAGCATCGCGGGGTGGCCGCGGGCGCGGCGGTCGACGAGCTGGAGCAGGTCGCCCGAGCGGATCGCGGCCTTCACGCGCCGCAGCTCCTCGAAGGTGACGTGGAGGTTGTGCTCGGCGAGGAGCTCCTCCGCGGACCGGTCGGCGGTTCCGCCGCCGTCCATCTGCCGGAGCTCCGCCGGCGTGTGCTCGGCGCAGACGGGACACGAGCAGGGGAAGTACTCCATCTCCTCGAGGTGTTCGGTCCCCGAGACCGTGAGGTAGCGCCCGTCGCGCGCCATCAGCGCGTAGGCCGCCGAGTCGAACAGGTCGCAGCCCGCGGCGACCGCCAGCGCGAGCATCATCGGGTGGCCGGCGCCGAAGAGGTGGACCGGCGCGTCCGGGTCGAGGCCCCGCTTCGCGGCGCGCACCGCCTCGACGACCTCGGCGTAGCGGTAGGAGTTCAGGAGGGGGACCATCGCGCCGACGGGGAACACGTCCAGATCGGTCGCGCTCGCGTGGCGCCCCGCCGCCTCGCGGAGGTCCGGGAACGTCGACCCCTGGACGGGGGCGTTGAGGAGCATGTCACCGGTGTCGGCCGCCTCCGCGTCGGCGAGGGCCGTCTTGGTGGTCTCGAGCTCGCGCTCGGCGCGGTCGCGGTCGACGTCCGGCGGCGTGGGCACGTCGACCGGGGTGGCCACGTCGCTCCCGATCTGCCGTTGGAACTCGATTATCTCCTCGGTGGTCACGTCGATGTCGCCGTACTCGGCGAGCTGGAAGGAGCCGGAGTCCGTCATGATCGCGCCGTCGAACCCGAGGAACTCGTGGAGCCCCTGATCGAGGACGCGGCCGCGGATCCGGTCGGTGCTCCGGATGATGTAGGAGTTGGTGATCAGCATCTCCGCGCCGAACTCCTCGGCGAGCCGCCGCGGCTCGATCGTGAGGACGTTGGGGTTGACGACGGGCAGGAGCGCCGGCGTCTCGACGGTCACCCCAGCACGGGGGACCTCCAGCCGCCCGATCCGCCCGGCGGCGTCGTGGTCCCGGATCTCGAAGTGATCGCGCATACCCGGAGTGCGGGGACGCGGGCGGTAAGGGTTGCGTTCGGGGGCGACGAGCCGGCGACGACCGCCGCGCTCTCGGCGGCGGGGCGCGCCGTCGTCGCCCGGCTCAGAGCCCCGTCGGGTGGCTCACGTACGTCGTCTCCACGCCCCACTCCTCGGTCAGCGCCTGCAGCGACCGGACGCCGAACGTCTCGGTCGCGTAGTGGCCGGCGAGGAAGACGGTGAGGCCGGCCTCGCGGGCGTCGTGGTAGACCTGCCCTTTCCCTTCGCCCGTGATCAGCGCGTCGGCGCCCGCCTCGACCGCCTCGTCGAGCCAGTCGGTCCCGGAGCCGGTGACGACCGCGACGCGCTCGATCTCGTCGGGGCCGAACTCGATGACCCGCGTCGTCGATTCCTCGCCGTCCGGCTGTCCCTCGAACCCGTCCAGCGTCTCGCGGATCGCCGCCGCCGACCGCGGCGAGTCCGTCTCGCCGATCGTCCCGATCGTGACCGGTCCGATCTCGCCGAACGGCTCCCGGTCGGCGAGGCCGACCGCCGCCGCGACGCCGGCGGCGTTGCCGAGCTCCGGGTGCCCGTCGAGCGGGAGGTGCGAGACGTACAGGGCGATGTCGTGTTCCGCGAGCGCCGCGACCCGGTCGTACGTTCGGTCCGTGACGCGGTCGATCCCGCCCCACGAGATGCCGTGGTGGACGACGAGCACGTCGGCGCCCGCCTCGGCCGCGGCCTCGATCGTCGCGTCCGCGGCGTCGACCGCGAAGGCGACGCGCTCGACCGATCCCTCGTCCGATCCAACCTGCAATCCGTTCGCGCTGGCGTCGACGTCGGCGTACGCCGCCGTCTCCAGTCGGTCGTCGAGCCGCCGCACGTAGTCGGAGCGATCCATACCGACGCGTGCGCCGGGCGGGAAATAAAGCGCGCGGCTCTCCCCGGCCGTCGCGGCCATGCCGCGACGACGGCTCACGCGGTTACTCCCGCTCGGCGAGGAAGGCGTCGGCTGCCCCGCGGTCGGGGAGCGCCGCCATCCCCCCGTGGTCCCGCACCGAGAGCGCGGCCGTCGCGTTGGCGAACGCGAGCGCGTCGGCGAGGTCGGCTTCGGCCGCCGTCGAGGCGGTCGTGCCGTCCGTCAGCGCGGCGAACCGGCTTATCAGCCCGGAGGTGAACGCGTCGCCGGCGCCGGTGGCGTCGACCGCCTCGACGGAGAACCCCCCGTGACGCGCGGTCGTCTCGCCCCACGGCGCCGCGGTCGAACTCGCCGCGACCGCGCCGTCGGAGCCGAGCGTGACGGCTGCCGTGTGCGGTCCGTGCCCCAGCAGGTCGCCGGCCAACTCCTCGCCCTCGTGCGAGGAGATGCCGGTCGCCGCCACGTCCTCGTCGCTGGCGAACGCCACGTCGGTGTCCCCGAGGATGTCGCGGATCGCTTCGACCACCGCGTCCCGGTCTCCTTCCGGAACCAGATCCGGGCGGTAGTTTACGTCGAACGAGACGGTGCAGCCGCGCTCGTCGGCCGCCGCCGCCAGCCGGCGCATCGCCGTCCGCCCCGCCGGATGCGTCAGGGCGACGCCGCCGAGGTGGACCCACGAGACGGCGGTCAGCGCGTCGGTCGGGAGTCCCTCGGGCTCGAACCCGAACGTCACGTCCCGCGAGCCGTAGAAGCGGAAGCGGCGGCCGTCGGCGCTCGCGGGAGAGACCACCGCGAGGGTGGTGTTGCCGCCGACGCGCCGGGAGATCGCGTCCGAGACGCCCTCCTCGTCGAGCGTCTCCCGCAAGAAGTCGCCGAAGGGGTCGTCGCCGAGCCGGGTCCAGAACGCCGGGCGCTCGCCGAGCCGGGAGAGCCCGACCGCGACGTTGGCCGGGGCGCCGCCCGGTCGGTGCGTGAAGCCGTCCACGTCGCGCAGCGTCTCGCCCGCCCCGGGGAGCAGGTCGACGAGCGTCTCGCCCGCCACGAGAATGTCTGTCATGCGTGAACCGAGGGGCGCCGACCGGTATGAAAGTTCGCGGTTCGCTACTCGTCGGCGTCGCTCGCCTCGTCGCCCTCTTCAGCCGCGACCTCCGCCGCGACCGTCTCGAACGCGGTGAGGATGACCCGCTTGCACGCCTGCCCCTCGGTCGTCCAGTGGTGCGCGTAGTCGAGCATGTCGTCGTAGATGTCGGGCTTGCAGCCGGCCGCCTGCGGGTGGCCGCCCCCGTTCACCTTCCCGGCGACCTCGTGGGCGAGCCGGAACTCCTCGGAGCCGCGGATCGAGGCGGAGCCGGCGGGCTTGACGATCACCGCGGCGTCGGCCCCCTGTTCCCGGAGCGTCTCCGCGACCTCGTTCTGCGAACACCGCCCGTACGTCACCGCGACGGTCCAGTCGCCGATCTCGTGGGTGACCGCGCGGTCGACGGCGGCGCCGATCCGGGCCTCCTTCTCGACGCGCCGATCGGCGACGAACTCCCGGACTGTCCCGGGGAGGTCGGCGCCGTACGCGCCGACGATCGCCGCGTACTCCTCGCTGCCGGCCCAGTAGGAGTAGTCGGCCAGATCGTCGGAG
Source organism: Halorubrum sp. FL23 (assembly GCF_052439115.2). Classification (NCBI taxonomy): domain Archaea; kingdom Methanobacteriati; phylum Methanobacteriota; class Halobacteria; order Halobacteriales; family Haloferacaceae; genus Halorubrum; species Halorubrum sp. FL23. Next base: position 120,158 of record NZ_JBQVRO020000007.1, on the reverse strand, counting down.
CGGGGGTCCTCCTTGATCCAGAGGTCGTGGTCGCGGGTCACGGTCGCCAGCTCGCTCCACCGCTCGTCGAAGTCGTGGTCGAGCGAGCGGAGCGCCACGTCGGCGGTGCACTCCTCGTCGGACTCGCCGACCACGAGGTCGACGCCGAGGTCGCGGACGGCCGCGGCGGTCGACTCGTCCCACTGGTGGTGGTCGAACCACCGGATCGAGGCGGTCGACCCCGCGAGCGCCTCCAGCGGCTCGGCGATCCACTCGTAGTCGTCGGGGCACAGATCGCAGACGAACAGGTCCACGTCGCCGTCGGCGTACGCGAGCACGCGCTCAAGCGACGTGTCGATGGAGTACGGCCCGGCGGCGACCAGCCCGACCGGCGACTGAGCGTGGGCGTCCTCGGTGGGGTCGGCCTCGGAGTCGGACGCTCCGCGCTCGTTCTCCTCGTCCGCCTCGTCGTTACCCCCGTCGTCGTCGAGCCGCGCCGCGATGGCCGCCTCGAACGCCGCGGCGTCGAGCGCGGCGTCGTACGCCTCCCGGATCATCGCCGCGCAGGCGAGCCCGTCGGCGTCGGCGTCGGCGATCACGACCGCCTCGCTCCCCTCGATCGCCTCCCGCGCGCGCCGCTCGGCGCGCTCCTCGTCCAGCGAGTCCGGATAGAAGAATCCCTTGCCCGGCAGCCGCGTGTACCGCGATCGGGGGATGTCCCCCTCGTCGATGAGTTCGTCGTCCATACCGTCGCGCCGGGCGGGAGCGGGAAAACTCCGCCGTTCTCGCACGGTCGGGCGCCGACCGCTCGGACGCGAACCGCGGGGTTCGGCCCTCAGATCGTCGTCCGGCGGGGGTCCTCGTCGGTGAGCTGCCGGACGGTGAGCACGGGAATGGGGCACGTCCGGACGACGCGCTCGGCCACCGAGCCGATGAGGAACCGGTTCTCCCCGTGCCGACCGCGGGTTCCCATCGCGACGACGCCCGCGTCGACCTCCCGCGCGTACCCGGCGATCTCGGGAGCGGGGCGGCCCTCTCGCACCTCGGACGTGATGTCGAGGTCGGCGTCGCGCGCGATCGCGGCGTCGGTCACCTGCTCGAGCGCGTCTTCTCCGTGGTCGTCGAGCGCGTCGCGGAGGTCGTCGCGGACCTCGTCCGGCGTGGACTCGACCTCGCCGCTGTCGACGACGTAGAGGGCGTGGACCTCTGCGTCGAACCGCGCAGCGACATCGACCGCGACATCGACGGCCCGGCGGACGCTGTCGGAACCGTCGGTCGCGACCACGATCGTGTCGAACATACCACCCCGTTCGCCGAGGGAGTAGTTAAAAACAGGCGGTCGGGTGTCGCGGGGGCGGGCGAGAGGGGGGGGAACCGGCGCGGACGACGGTGACCGCGGCAAGCACCGCAGGCGAGGAGCGCGGTTCGCAACGCCGCCCAGCCTCGCGTCTCGCCTACGCCAGGAAGACGTGCCGCGGCCGGTCGGCCAGCACCTCGCGGCCCCACTGGACCGTCTCGCGGAACTCGTCGGAGCCGAAGAAGGCCATCGCGTCCTCCTTCGCGTGCCACTGGCTCGCGATGAACATGTCGTTCTCGTCTTCGACGTTCATCATCAGGTCGGTCTCGACGTGGCCGTCCATCTCCGCGAGAATTTCGCCCACGTCGTCGAACGTGTCGGTGAAGTCCCCCTGATGCTCCGGCTTGACGGTGTAGAACATCCCCATCGTCCCGAACCCGGACTCCTCGCCGGCGCGGGCGACGATCTCCGGGAGCTCCGAGAGGAAGCCGGCCGCCGTCTCGGCGGCGGAGGCCGTGTCCCAGATGGAGACGACGGCGGCGCGGTCGGTCGCGCGACCCTCGTACACCGCCGTCTTCACGTGGGTGCCGTAGTGGTCGAAGTTGCCGCGGAGCCCCTCGACCTCGTCGAACAGCTCGTCCACGTCGGCCTCGCTGTAGAGGACGGTCGCGTACACGTCCTCGCCGCTGGGTTTGCCGGCGTAGATGTCGAGGTCCGCGAGCTCGCCGCGGATGTCGGCGTCCGAGGCGTCGTCGTCCCCGTCGCCCCCGTGCGGGTGGTCGCCCTCCCCGCTCGCGTCGCCCTCGCTGTGGGGGTGATCGCCGTGCGCGGAGCCGCCGTGGCCGGCCTCGCCGTGATGGTCTCCGCCTCCGTGACCACCCTCGCCGCCGTGGCCGCCCGCGTCGCGGTGCCCCTCGCCGTGATGCCCCTCGTCGCCGTCGCCCGTGGGTACCGTCTCGCCGGCGAGGTACGCGCCCAGGTCCGCGGGCGGGAACCGGCGACCGATGTAGAACTCGCCGAACTCGCCGTACCGCGCGGAGGCGGGATCGAACCGCATCTCGTAGACGATGTCCTTGATGTCCGTCGGGTCCGATCCGAACAGGGTGACGCCCCACTCGTGGTCCTCGAAGCCGACGGAGGAGGCGATCACCTGCTTGATCTTCCCGGCGTACTCCCTGCCGACGTCGCCGTGGTCGGCCATGAGGTCGGCGCGGTCCTCGAAGGAGAGGTCGTACCAGTTGTACTCCTCGCCGCGGCGCTTGCTCATCGGGTAGAAGCAGATGTACTCGTCGTCGGGGATCTCCGGCGTCAGCTTCCCCTCGATGTACCGTCTGAGCCCCGTGTCGACCGACTCGGGGTCCTCGAAGTACTCGTCGGAGACGTAGCCGGAGACCTCGGTGACGGAGACGTAGGAGGTCGTCCGCTCCGTGAACTCCGCGAGCGCCGTGTCCTCGAACCGGCGCTCGATCGACGACAGGTCGTCGAGCGCGGGACGGAAGTGGACGAACAGCAGGTCGGCCTTGTGGCCGAGCACGGAGAACAGGCCGGAGTCGCCCTCGTCGGCGTCGGCGACCAGCTCTCGGTGTTTCAGGAAGGCCGCCCCCTCCTCGATCGCCCGTTCCCGCTCTCGCTCGGGGGCAGCGCGCCACGCGTCCCAGTCGATGGACCGGAAGTCGTGCAGCGCGAACCACCCCTCCTCGGTCTGTGGTGCCTCGACCATACGCCGACTTGGGTCGCCGGGACTTAGGGGTTTGCGAGTCGCCTCAGTCGCTGGGACTCGTCGACACCGGGGCGAGATCCCGCCGGGGACGGGGCCCTCGCCCGCTCCCGTCCCGAAGGCCTATACGGGCCACCCGCGACTACTCGGACAATGTCAACCGACGAACCGTCCGTCCCGATCGTGTGCACCGAGTGCGAGACGGAGACCAGCGTTCCGCTCTCCGACGTGGCGGACGCGCTCACCAAGCACAACGACGGGAAACACGACGGCGAGGAGATCGCGGAGGTCGACCCCGCGCTCAAAGACCAGCTCGCGGACCTCGTCGCCGAGGATCTCGGACTCTTCGAGGAGCCCTGAATAGCGAGAGAACCGGAGGACGCCGGGAGGGAATCAGTCGCTGCGGGGGCGCGCGACGCCGAGCGCCGGCAGCCGGCCTCAGCCGCGAACGCGCGTCTCGCGGTCGGTTCGGCCGCGAACGCGGTCAGTCGTCCTGCGCGAGCGCGCCCTTCGGGTGGCCCTTGTGCTGGAGGTTGCGGTTGTCGCGCTTCCGCGTCGCCGTCGCGGGAATGACGTCGTCGGTCTCCTTGCGCGGGCGTCCCGTGTAGCCGTGGTCCGGGTGCTCGGCGCAGTGCGCCATCGCGTCGTGGGAGCCCTCCCACGGCCCTTCGTGGCAGTCGTCCGCGGTGCAGACGAACACTGTGTCATCGGACATGTTGCCCGAGAGTTGCGAGCGGCCATATAAAAACGCCACAGTCAAATTATCGGATTAGATAACGGCTGCGCGATTCGGGAGGCCCTCGAAGCACGCGGTACAGAGGCGGTGGCGACCGGAGAGGAGACAGCGGACGCGGACGCGGGGACGACGGTAGGCGCGGTGATCAGTCGCCGAGAATCGACGCGCCGGAGAGTTCGACGCTGGTGCCGCCGGCGCGGCAGGCTTCGAGGGCGTGTTTGGCCGCGAAGCCCGCCTCGTGAGGGGAGGCGCCGCGACCGACGCCGACCTGCAGTTCGATGTCGGCGTCGGCTTCGACGTGAGCGACCGCGTCGGCGAACGCGCGCTCCGGGAGGTCCGGACAGACGGCGACGATGTTGTCGCCGCCGACGAAAAACGACAGGGCGCCGTGCTCCTCGCGGAGGTACCGCGTCAGCGAGCTGTAGGCGCGCTCGACGTTGAGGAACGTGTCGAACTCGTTGAGGCGGTCGGTGTACTTCCCGGTCACGTTCACCACGTCGAAGTGGCCGATCTGGAGGTCGGAGGGAGTGGTCTCGGTGAGGTAGTCGCCGGCGAGCACCTCGGTCCGACCCTCGTCCTGTGCGCTCCCCTCGGTCTGGAGCAGGCGGTTCGCCGACTCCAAGGCGTCGATCGGTCGCTCGGCGACCCCGGTCCCGAGGCTGACGCTCACGGGATAGCGGTTCCCGATCGACTCCTGTAGCGCCGCGTGGGCCGCGCCGTCGAGGCCGTTCGTCACGGCGATCATGTTGTCGTAGCGGGTGGAGAAGACGTAGGCGTCTCGTGGACCCATGAACTGGGCGATGTCCGCGAAGAGTCGCGACTGGAGTGCCTGGAGATCCATCTCTCTGCGGGGCTCCGGCGTCACCGTCCACGGCCCGTAGTTATCGATCTGGACCAGGGTCACCTGAGTCGTCGTCACAGTGAACGTGGATTGGGAACGGCCCCGCTTTACGCTTCCGTTATCCCGAAGGTGAAACTGGTACCAGATGTGAAACGGCGTTTGCCGCGGCGGCCGGGTGCGGTGAATGGCGGGCGGGAGACGAGGGAACGGCGCAACCCCTACCACCGTGGCGTTCCGAATGCGCCCATGAAGTTCAGCGGCGCCGTCCTCGACGTGGACGGCACGGTGGTGCGAGGCGACGATCCGATCCCGGGCGCGCCGGCGGGCTACCGGCGGCTCCGCGAGGCCGGGGTCGAGACGCTGTTCGTCTCGAACAACCCGACGAAAGCCCCGCCGGCGTACGTCGACCGACTCGGCGCCGCGGGGTACGAGATCGACGCGGACCAGGTGTTCACCGCCGGGAGCGTGACCACGCGGTACCTGCGCGAGCGGCACGCGGACGACGAGCTGTTGTGTATCGGCGATCGGGGGTTGCTCGAACAGTTCGAGGCGTCCGGGCTCTCGACGACCGACGACGTCGACGCCGCGGACGCGCTCGTGGCCTCGATCGACCGCGAGTTCGGCTACGAGGACCTCTGTACGGCGCTGTGGGCGCTGGAGCGAGACATCCCCTTCATCGGCACCGACCCCGACGTGGTCATCCCGGCCCCCGACCGCGACGTGCCGGGGTCCGGAGCGGTGATCAACGCGATCGCCGGCGTCGCCGAGCGCGAGCCGGACGCGGTCCTCGGGAAACCCTCGGACACGGCGATCGAGATGGTCCGCGAGCGGCTGCAGGCTCCCACGGAGGAGTGTCTCGTCGTCGGCGACCGACTCAACACCGACATCGCGCTCGGCGAACGCGCCGGGATGACCACCGTCCTCGTGCTGTCCGGCGTCACCGACGAGGCAATGGTCGCCGACGCGAACGTCTCGCCGGACTACGTGATCGACGACTTCGGCGGCATCGACCGGATCCTCGACTGAACGCGGGCGCGTCGCTGCGGACGCAAGCGGTGCGTTGCGGCGTCGATCCCGGTGGCGCTCCCGGCGCGTCGACCACTTCCGCCGTGCGGATAACAGTTATACCGATGACCAACTTCCGTCGGGGCATGGGAGAGGGTAACTCACACGAGGACGAGGCGGTCGACGACGAGGAAGACCCGGAGCGGGCCGTTCGCGTGATCGAGGGGCACGCGGTGCAGTTCAACGAGTACCGATACTGAACGCCGGGGCGCGTTGACCGGGCGAGCGTCCGCCGACGGCGGCGGGGCGCTGTCGGGACCGTTAAGTGCGCGTCGCGGGTATTCGAGGGTGTGATACGGAGGCTTCGACGGGCGAGTGTCTTCGCCGTGGTGGCCGCGGTCGCCGTCCTCGCGCCGGCGCTCGGCGACGCCGCCGCCGTGCCGTTCCTCGCGGCCGCCGGCCTCGCCTTCTTCCGGGTCCGCGACGGCGAGTGGTTCGAGACGCTCGCGTTGCCGGGCGATCGGGAGGAAGAACGCCTCTACGGTTTCGTCGCGTTCGCGCTCGCGGCCGCCGGCCTCGCGCTGTTCGCGTCGCTCCCCCGCGCGCCGCTCCCGTACGAGGCGTTCGCCGCGGCGACGCTCGCGGTGGGATGCGGGCGGCTCAGCCGGGCGGTCGTCGCCGGCCGCTCGACCGAGGAGTTCTCCCTCGTGGCAGGGTACGTCGCCGGCGGCACCGTCGGCGCCATCGCCGGACAGATCGGCGTGCTGCTCCAGATCGACGGGTCGGCCCTCGTCGGCGGGCTCCCCGCGATCGTCTTCCTCGGGGCCGTGGCGGCGCTCACGGCGGCGCTCGTCAGGTCGCTCGTGTTCGACCGGGACGCGCACATCACGGTCATTCTCGTCGCGTTCGCCGTCTGGGGGTTCGTCGCGGTGGACCCGACGGTCACCGTCCCGCTCGTCGCCTTCGGCCTGGCGGTGACCGGCGCGCTCGGCTACGTCTCGTTCGCGCTCGGAACGGCCTCCGTCCCCGGGATGTTGACGGGCGTGTTGTCCGCGCTGTTGGCCGTCGTCCTCGGCGGCGTCGGCTGGTTCGCCACGCTCATCTCGTTTTATGCGATCGGGGGACTGGCCTCGAAGTACCGCTTCGACGAGAAGGCGAACCGGGGCGTCGCGCAGGAGAACGAGGGCGCCCGCGGCACCGGGAACGTGCTGGCGAACTCCGCGGTCGCGCTCGTCGCCGTCGTCGGCTACGCGGCGACCGCCCACGTCGGCGTGCCGGGCGCGCTCTTCGGCTTCGCGTTCGCGGGCGCGACCGCGACCGCGATGGCCGACACCCTCTCGTCCGAGATCGGCGGGCTGTTCGACGGCCCCCGGCTGGTGACGACCCTGCGCCGCGTCGAGCCGGGGACCGACGGCGCGGTGACGTGGCAGGGCGAGCTGGCCGGGGTCGGCGGCGCGCTCTTCGTCGCCGGCCTCGCCGCGTTCGGAATGCCGATCGGCGACGCGGTCGCCGGCGGGGGGATCGTCGCCCTCGCGGGCGTCGCGGGGATGACCGTCGACAGCCTCCTCGGGGCGCTGATCGAGGGCGAGCGGGTCGGGAACCAAGCGGTGAACTTCCTCGCGACGCTGTCGGGAGCGATCGTCGCCGTCGCCGCCGGCGTCGCCCTCGGGGTGGGGGCGTGAGATGACGGGGGAGTCGTCCGAGGACCAGCGCGCCACCGACGGTCCCGCCCCCGACCCCAGAGTCCGCGCCGCGCGGCCGGCCGACGCCGACCGGATCCGCGAGCTACAGACCCACCTCCGACAGCCGAACCCGGAGCTGCTGGAGTACGGGCTCGCGGTCGGGTCGGCCCTCGTCAGCGTCGCCGACGGGCGGGCGGTCGGCTACCTCCTCCCGGTCGACGCGCCGAACCGACCCGGAGTCCACCTCACCGAACTCGCCGTCGATCCCGACCACCGCCGGGAGGGACGCGCCCGCGGGTTGCTCTCGGCGGTCATCGACGACGCGACCGGGCCCGTGACGCTCCAGGCGCACCCCGACAACGACGCCGCGCTGTCGCTGTACGAGGGGATGGGGTTCGAGGTCGTCGACCGGCGCGCCGACGCGTACGCCGACGGCGACGCGCTGGTGTTGCGTCGGGAGTGAGCCTCTCGCCGCCGCCCTCGCCGACCCCGCCCGCGGCGTGAAGATAGACAAAAGGCCTATTCGAGCCCCACGCGTCCGGCGAGACATGACCGACGCCGACGCGGGAGAGGAGGCGATCGAGGTCGACTTCGGCGACGACGGGCTGGTCCCGGCGATCGCGCAGGACGCCGAGTCGGGCGAGGTGCTGATGCTCGCGTACGTCTCGCCGGAGGCGCTCGACCGGACCCGCGAGACGGGCGAGGCGCACTACTACTCGCGGTCGCGCGACGAGCTGTGGCACAAGGGCGGCTCCTCCGGACACACGCAGGAGGTTCGCGAGGTCCGAGTCGACTGCGACGCCGACACCCTGCTGTACCTCGTCGACCAGAACGTGGGGGCGTGTCACACGGGCCACCGCTCCTGTTTCCATCGAACCATCGACGGCGAGCGCGTCGGCGAGCGCGTCTTCGACCCGGACGAGGTGTACTGATGACGGCGGGTGACGAAGGCGATCCCGTCCGCGAGGCGGGCGAGGCGGCCGCGACGCTGCGCGAGCGCTACGACGAGCTTACCCGGATCGAAGAGCGGATCGCCGACCTCGGCCGGGACCGGATCGAGACCGCCGCCGACGCGTACCGGCGGGCGCACCGCGTGCTCGACCAGTACGAGGAGGACGCGGTCGGCACCGGCGACTTCGGCTCATACGTCCAGTTCCGGGGCGAGTTTGGCGAGGCGGTCGACGCGGACGACGACGCGCTCGCGGCCGACGCGTTCGCCGCCGCGGACGAGGCGGTCGACAAGCGCCGGCTCTCCGAGTCCGACTTCGCCGCCGCCCGCGAGGCGCTGGAGCCGGCGGGGGAGTACGTCGACCTGCTCGCCGCCCGCGACGAGGCCCTCGACGAGTATCGGGCCGCGCGCAAGGCGGCGCGGGAGGCGCGCAAGGCGCTCGACGCCCGGCTCGACGAGCTGCGCGAGGTCGCCGACATGGCCGACGCCGACCTCGACGCCGACGTGGACCGGCTCCGCGAGCCGATCGAGGCGTACAACGACGCGGTCCGCGAGGCCTTCGAAGAGTTCTACAAGACGGCGTCGGCCCGAGAGCTGTTCTCCTTCCTCGACCGCGCCGACGGCACGCCGTTCGTCGACGCGGACGTGCCGCCGACCGACCTGCGCGAGTACGTGGCGGAGTACGACGCGGGCGAGGAGCCGCTGCCGACGCTGTTGGAGTACGCGGACTACTCGAACTCGAAGCTGGAACACTACGTCGACGACCCCGGCGCCCTCCGGACCGCGGTCGCGGTCCACCGCACCTACATCGAGCGGCTCGACGCCGAGCCGCTGACGCTCGACTGGCCGCCGGCGGGCGGCGACGAGCTGGCCTACGAGATCGACGAGCTGATCCCCCTCGTCTCGCGGGTCGCGGGCGACGAGACGGTGGCGACGCTCCGGTCGATCCGTGAGCTCGCCCGCGACGAGGAGTACGAGCGGCTCCGGCGCGCGGCCGCGGTGCGCGACGCGCTCGACGGCTCGGAGCTCGACCTCCTCAAGCGCGGCGTCATCCACGATCGGGTGCGCGAGGCGGAGCGGACCCTGTCGGTCGCCGAGGACGTGCTGGCGGAGACGAAGCGGGAGTAGCTCTTCCGGGCCGCGGTGAACCCGGAACACCGGCGAGGCGTGTGAGACGGCTTTTTAAGAGTCGGCGGTGCAGACGTGTGGATATGACCAGATTCGACGCCGCGACCGAGGCGGACCGGCTGAAGCTGTTCGCGGACGCGGCGGCCGCCCATCGCGCCCGGTCGAGCGACGTGATGACCGTCGACGTCGACCCCGACAGCGACACCACGGGGGACGGCGAGGTGCCGCCGTGGATCCAGCTCGCGGGGACGGAGCTCGTCCTGGACTGCACCGACGGGGAGTTGGACCGGCTGAAGGACCTGCTCGGGGAGTTCCCGGAGTTCCGGATCGACGAACTGGTGAGTCCGGAGGAGGCCGAGGGGACCAACGCCGTCGTCACCGCCCGGTCCGACGCGAACCGCGTGGCGGGGTTCATCGACCGGGCGTTCCGCGAGGTGTACGGGCTCGACGACGACTACCGGGCGTGGGTGACGGCGATCTGATCCGGTCCGGCCACCCGACGGAAACCGCTATTTGACGGGGCGCGTTCGGTCGGGTATGCCCACCGAGACGGAGCGGATGCTCGCCGGGGAGCGCTACGATCCGAACGCGCCCGAACTGGTCGCCGACCGGGAGCGCGCCCGCGACCTCGCCCAGCGGTACAACGACACCACCGAGGCAGAGTCGGCGCACCGCGAGGCGCTCCTGCAAGAGCTGTTCGATGCGGTCGGCGACGACCCCACCGTCGAGCCCCCGTTCCGCTGCGACTACGGCTACAACGTCGCGGTCGGGGACGGCTTCTTCGCCAACTACGGCTGCGTGTTCCTCGACACCAACCCGATCGCGTTCGGCGACCGCTGCCTGCTCGGGCCGGGCGTCCACGTCTACACGCCGATCCATCCGATCGACCCCGATGAGCGCGCGACAGGTCGCGAGCGCGCTGAGCCGGTGACCGTCGGCGACGACGTGTGGATCGGGGGCCGCGCGGTGCTCAATCCGGGCGTGACGGTCGGCGACGGCGCGGTGATCGCTTCGGGCGCGGTCGTCACCGAGGACGTGCCGGACCGCGTCGTCGTCGGCGGAAATCCGGCGCGGGTGATCCGAGAGATAGAGTAGCGCTACTCAAGCGCGTCGGCGAGGACGGGCGCGACGCTGACGACGCTACAGCCGCGTTCGAGCGTGTCGCTGCCGACGATGCGGTCGACGCCGGCGCCGCGGAGCTTCGTCACGGCATTGGCCGCGAGCATGGGGTGGACGCAGGCCGCGAGCACCCGCGCCGCGCCGCGGTCGTTGAGCACGGCGACCGACTCGCTCATCGTCGACCCGGTGGCGACGATGTCGTCCACGACGACCACGTCCCGGCCCTCGACGGAGGCGTCGGAGGGCGACACCGCGACTGCGCCCGTCTCGCGGTCGCGGTGCTTCTCGAAGTAGTCGGTGTCGCCGGCGCCGTACGCGTCCCGAACCGTCTCCGCGATGCCGACCGCGCCCTCGTCGGGCGCGAGGAAGAGGGGGTCGTCGAGGGCGGCCGGCAGAGGCTCCGCGAGCACGCTCGCGGCGTCGACCGTCTCCACGGGCACGTCGTAGAAGTCGGCGACGCCGGCCTCGTGGGGGTTGACGAGCACGACGCGGTCGGTCCCGGTCGAGATCGCTCGGGCCATCGCTCGCGCCGAGACGGGCTCGCCGTCGCCGAACGACTGGTCCTGTCGGGCGTACCCCATGTAGGGGATCACGGTCGTCACGCGCTCGGCGCCCGCCTCGCGGACGGCGTCCTGGAGCTGGAGCAGTTCGACCCACGCCGCGTCGGCGTCGGTCGCGGCGACGATCGTGGCCTCGTCGCCCGCGAAGTCGGGCACCGCGGCGAGCCCCTCGCCGTCCGGGAACCGGTCGTATGTCGGGGTCGCCAGCGGCCGCCCCGTCTCCTCGGCGAGCGCGGCCGCGAGCTGCTGTGAGCTGGATCCGGGTACGATCATGGGCGACCGTACCCCAGACACCGATAAACCAGTTTCCTTACTCTCTCGCGTCTGGGCGGGCCTCGCGGCGCGGCGGCCCACCGAGCCCCACGCGAGCGTGTGCCGCACCGCGGTCACAGGGGCGGATATTTACGCGAGCGACGGATACGACGCCGTAATGACCGACACAGGAGACCGAGTCGGCCTCGTCTGCCCGTCGTGTTCGTCGGGCGAGGAGACCGTCCACGAAGTGTTGCGCCCCGGCGGACAGGCGACCGTCCGCTGTACCGAGTGCGACCACACGCACAAAGCCGAGATCCCCGAGGAAGAGACGGTCGGCCTGACCGTCGTCGTCTCCCAGGACGGCGAGTCGTTCTCGACCGAGATGGACGTGCCCGCGGACACCTACGTCGCCACGGGCGAGGAGTTCGTCGTCGACTCCCCGGACGCCCTGATGCAGGTCCGGGTGACCGGGATCGAGGTCGGCCCCGAACAGCGCGTCGAGGAGGCCGACATCGAGGAGGTCGAGACCCTGTGGACCCGCGCGGTCGACAACGTCTCGGTCCCGGTGACGCTCCACCCGAAGGACGGGAACGCCGACCAGACGCGGTCGCTGCAGGTGAACGTGCCCGGCGACTACGAGTTCACCGTCGGCGAGACCGAGGTGTTCGGCGAGGAGGAGTTCGTCGTCGAGGGCGTTCAGATCCGCGCCGACGCCCCCGAGTACCGCCACGAGAAGCTCGACCACGAGGGCGACTTCGCCTACGCCAAGGACTGCAAGCGGGTGTACGCCCGCGACGAGAGTCTGACGGCGTGGTCGGCCTGGTAGGACGGAGACGTTCGGAGGAGAGCCGTCGCTCGTCGAAGCGGGTCCGTCGAAAAAACGGTGGCACCGATGGGGGTGACCCACATCGAACACCGTCTGTGAGTGCGACCGCGGCGTGGTCGGTGCGGCGTTAGATGACGCGGTTCTGCAGGTAGTCGAGGTGTTTCGCGTTGTAGACGATCTTGACCTCGTCCGTCGCCGGGCTACCGATGCAGGTCAGGCGGACGTTCTTCTCTTCGACCTCCTCGTCGGAGAGGATCTGCTGCATGTCCATCTCGATGTCGCCCTCCTTGACGATGGAGGCGCAGTTCGCGCAGGCGCCGGCGCGGCACGAGAAGGGCCAGTCGTAGCCCTGCGCCTCGGCGGACTCGAGGATGTACTCGCCCTGATTCACTTCCAGGGAACCGTAGTCCTCCTCGTCGAGGTCGGCGTCGGCCGCCTCCTCGAACAGGTTGTCGTCGTCCATCGACCAGCCGTGGTCGTCGAGCACTTCGTAGTTGAGGTATTCTACTGTGGGCATCAACTCCCGGTTTGATGCCCACCTCATTAGGCTTTGCTGTTCTGCGTTTTTCTCGCGGGATCGACCCCCCCAGAGGGTCCGAACACGTTCGTTCTGCACGTGTTGGAGCGTTATCACGACTGATACGCCAGGAGTAACAGTAAATACCGGAGGGTGGCAAGCAGTGTCCGATGGAAGAGTCCGTCGTCGCCGACTTCGTCGGTCGCGTCCACACCTCCGACCTCGGAAGCGACGAACCCGTTTCGGGCCGTGTCCTCCTGAGCCAGCGGCGGCTCGTGCTCGCCACCGACGGCGCGAAGACGACCGTCCCCCTCTCGAAGGTGTTCGACGTCGTCGTCGGCACCGTCCCCGGCGATCTCCAGTCGTTTTTCAGCGACAGCGTCACCCTCGCCTACGAGGAGGGCGGCAAGAGGCGCACGGCCCTCGTCGAGGGCGAGCCGGACGACATGGAGCGGTTCATCCGGGTGCTGTTCAAGGCCCTGTTGCGCGGCGTGACGGTCACGGTTCGCCACCCGGCGAAGCTCGGCGGCCGCGTCACGGACGCCTCGGACCACACCGCGTCGATCCGGCTCTCGCCGGGCGCGATCGGCTTCGACGACTGCCCCGACCCGTTCGCGGTCGAGCTCTCCAGCGTCATCGACTACGAGCGGACCAACCGCACGATCGCCGGCAAAAAGCGCCCCGCGCTCGTGTTCCGCCACGTTCCGGACACCCAGACCGTCACCTCGATCGCGACCGTCCCCGACAAGCGGATCCTGAACGTGCTCGGCCGGTACATCAAACTGGAGTACGACGAGGTGATGGAGGACGTGAAGGCGTTCGACCCGACGGAGGAACAGCTGGAGATCCTCGTGTCGATCTACTCCGCCGGCGGCGAGGCGAACATCGCCGACGTGATCACCGGCGATGTCACGCAGACGGAGATGGTCCTCGAAACGCTCCGCGACGAGAACCTCGTCGTCGACGGCGACGCCGGCGCCGTGCTCACGCGGAAGGGACAGATGATCGTCACCTCGTACATGGAGTCGGTCAACTCGTAACCGGCCCACCCCAAATTCGCGCTTCGCCCGCGAACAGGGGAAGTTTCATGCCCGTACACGTGTAGGTAGTTCACATGGCAGACGACCACCACGGGCGGTCGACGCGGCTCGACGCCGTGGTCCACGATCGGGGGATCGACGCGTCCGATCCCGGCTCGGGGCCACGGGTCGCTCGAGTGCCCGAACCGCACGTCCACGACACCTTCTCCGTGGACGGGATCGACACGAAGCGCCGGGAAGCCCTGCTGGAGGCCGTCCTCCGCGACCACGACGGCGTGAGCGCCGCGTCGGCGACCGCGCGGAACGGCACCGTCGGCGTCCACCACGCTCCGTCGGTGGAGCGGGACGACCTCCAAGAGACGTTGGAGTCGTGCGGGCTCGTCGTCGACTCCGCGAACCGCGCGTTCGAGGCGCGCCGGGCGTCGCAGTTCGCGTCGGCCCGCGTCGCCGTCGCCGTGCTGTTCGGGCTGATGGTCGCGACGCCGTACATCGCGGTGCTGTACCCGACGCGGATCGAGTGGCTGTTCTACGACCCCGTCACCGTCTCGTACCTCCAGTCGCTCCTCGACTCGCAGATGGCGACGCACTTCTTCGTCAACCTCGGCTCGCTGTCGGGGATCGCGTTCCTCGTCGCCTGCGGCCCGTTCATCCGCCGGGCGGCCAGCGAGCTCGCCGAGGGGCGGCTCACGACCGACGCGCTGTTCGTCGGGAGCGTCACGGCGCTGTTCGCCTACAGCACCGCCGCCGCGTTCACCGGATTTGACGGGACGGTCCACTACGACCTCGTCGCCTACGCGGTCGTGGGCGCCACCCTCTGGACCCACTTCGGCGCCGCGGACCCGGCGGCCGAGGGGCACGGATCCGCGGGGCCGGTCGCGGGCGCGCCCGATCCCGAAGCCGACGGCGAACTCGCGGACGGGGATCCGGTCGCGATGACCGACGGCGGCCGGTAACCGTCAACAGGGAGTGGGGACCGACCCCGTCCGGCCCGTTTTTTCAGCCGCTCTCAGTTCTCGTCGACCGGTACCGGCTCGACGCCCTCGATCTCGACCGAATCGCCGACCGCGAGCGTCGAGCCCCACTCGTTCTCGGGGACGACCGTGTTGACCATCAGGCGGAAGTCGTGGTCGAACCGGTCGCTCTCGGTCCACGTCGGACGCGTCTCGCGGCGCTTCCGGAGGAACGTCTCGCGAAACCCGTCGATCGGCTCGCCCGTGTCCGGGTGCCGCGAGGGGACGACGCAGCGCTGGCAGGGGTTGACGCCGAGCAGATCGGTCCCGCCGACCGAGACGCGGACCGCCTCCCCGTGGTCGGCGAACAGCCGGTCCTCCCAGAACGCCGGGCAGTCGTCGAGCACGAGGTTCGGTCGGAGCCGTCGCCGCATCTCCGTGGCGTCGGCGACCTCGTCGAACCACGAGGCGACCGTCTCCAGCGTCGCCCGCGAGACGACCGTCGGCCCCGGCGCGGCCCGGTCGTCGGGGAGCCCCCCGTCCGGTTCGCGGACGAGGTCGACCGGGTAGCCGAGGTACGCCCCCACCCACGCCTCCAGCGCCTCGCCGTCCGCGGGAAGCGCGAAGGTGCACGTCTCCGCGTCGGCCCCCGTCTCGGGACGCGCCGGCCGCGAGAGGGTGACCGCGGTCGGCGTCGCGTCGGTCGGGCCGGCGAGCTCGTAGCTCGCCGAGAGCCCGTGGACCGCCGGCTCGGCCTTCCCGTTGACGTACCCGCCGTCGCCGCCGACCGAGGCCGCGTGCGGGTCGACGCCGGCTTCGACGAGCGCGTACGTTCGGTCGCCGCGGAGGGCGCCGTTCGGCCCGAGGTCGGCGCGATCGACAGCGGCGCCGTCGTTCGACTTCAGCGGGTACGCGACGAGGTCCGCAATGCGTGCCATACCCGTGGTTCGGCGGGCGATGACAAAAGACTCTGGACAGGGGGAACGACGTAAAGCGAGAAGACGGACGGAATAGAGCAAGAAGACGGACGGCGTAGAATGAAAAACGGACGGCGTAGAGAGAGAAAAGACGGACGGCAGAACGACGAAATCGGGGCCGAAAGTCCGAGGGGTGAGCTACTCCTCGTCGTCGGCGTCGTCCGCCTCGTCGCCCTCGTCGTCCTCGGTCGTCAGGCCGGCCGCGTCGAACGCCTCGGCGATCTCCTCGACGGAGAGGGTCTGGTAGCCGTCGGCCTCGGTGACGGTGGCGACGGCCAGGTCGGCCGGCTCGAACTCGTCGTCGTGGGCCGCGAGGGCGGCGACGCCGAGTTCGACGCCCGCGTCGAGCGAGAGCCCCTCGGTCCACTCCTCCTCGAGGTGGCCCTGAATGTCGGAGCGGCCGCCGCCGATGACGGTCGCCTTCCACTCGTTGGGGGTCCCGGAGGGGTCGGCGGCGAACAGGCGCGGCTCGCCGTCGTCGATGCCGCCGATGAGGAGCGCGGCGCCGTACGGGCGCGTGCCGCCGCGCTGGGTGTTCTCCTGGATGTGATCGGTGACGAACTTCGTCAGCGTCTCGACGCCGACCGGCTCGCCGTAGCGCAGGCGGTTCCCCTGCGACTGGCGGCGCGCGAGGTCGATCAGCTGGCGGGCGTCGGCGACGTGGCCGGCGCTCGCGGTGCCGAGGTGGTCGTCGAGCTTGTGGAGCTTCTCGATGCTCTCGGCCTCCATCAGCGTCGAGGACGCGCGGGACATCGCGACGAAGACGACGCCGTCGCCCGTCCGGACGCCGACGCTCGGTGCGCCCCGCGAGACCGCCTCGCGGGCGTACTCGACCTGATAGATCCGGCCGTCCGGCGAGAACAGCGACGTGCCGCGGTCGTACGCCTGCTGGTCGTTACCGCCCATCATCGTCGATCACCCGCTCTCGCGGTGTCGCACTGGCTCATTACCCCTTCTTACGCCGGACGGTTGAAAAAGCATCCGTAACCGGTACAGGCGGACCGGGACCCGGCACCCTATACGTCCACGTCGGGCGGGCGACGCGCTCGCCGCGACACCCCCGCCTACGACGGATATATGTCGCGTGGCCTCCTAACAGGGGTGACATTGACATCCACGAGAACCACAGCCGCGCTGCTGGCCCTCCTGACGCTCCTCGGGGCCGCCAGCGCGGCCGCGGCGGTGCCCGACGCCCGGATCGCGATCGACGGGGTCGACGTGAGCTCGAGCGAGCCCGCCGTCGGGGAGCGGACGGCGCTGAACGTGACGGTCTCGAACTCCGGCGGGAGCCCGGCCGCGGCCGACGTGACGAGCGTCCGCCTCCTCGACGCGGGCGATGAGGACGACGACGACCCTCGCGACGAGGCGACCGCGGTCGGGGCGCTCTCGGCGGGTGACGCGACCGACGTGGTCCTGTGGACCCGCTTCGACGACCCCGGCGAACACCGGCTCACGGTCGAGGTCGTCGCCGAGCAGGAGTCGACGGGCGGCGACGACGACGGCGGGACCGTCACGGTGACCCGCGACGCGATCGTCGACGTGCAGCCGGCCGAGGTCGCGCTCGACGTGCGTACGCGGGCACTCTCGCCGGAGGACCTCCAGAGCGACGACGACGAACAGAGCGCCGGCGGGATCAACGTCGGCGGCCTCGAAGGCGTTTTCGGCGGCGGTGGCGGCGGGCTCCAGACGGACGAGGGCGACGCGACCGAGTCGGTGCGGGCGGCGGACTCGCCGGTCGCCGTGACCGTCGTCAACACGGGAACGTCGACCGCCGACCGCGTGAGCCTGACCGCGGTCGGCACGCCGGTCGGAGCGGACGACGAGGGGAGCGAGACGGAGCCCGCCGTCGACGCCGGCCCCTTCGTCGTCGAGGACGTCGCCCCCGGCGAGGAGCGGCAGGTGGTGATCGACCTCGGCCCTCTCGGCGAGCGCTCTGACGTGACGGTCACGGCCGCGTTCCGGTCTCGGCCCGACGCGCAGGCGGGTGCCGGCGCGAACCGGACCGCGTCCTCGACGCTGCGGTACCCGCCCCGAGAGGGGGATCCGACCGTCACCGACGCGACCGTCGAGACGACCCCCGACGGGCGGGTGATCGTGGACGCCAACCTCGGCAACGCGGGCACCGGCGAGCTGGAGGGGGTCGTCGTCTCGGTCGCCGGCGCCGACGGGGTCGAGCCGACGCCGGCCGGGAGAGAGTACTTCGTCGGCAGCGTCGGCGCGGGCGACTTCGTCGCCTTCGACCTGCGGACCGCGGCGAACGCCTCCGTGGCGAACGAGCTCCCGATCCGGATCGCGTACACCGAACGCGGAGTTCGGTACACCGAGACCGCGACGGTGGCGCTCCCCGATGCGGGCGACGGCGGGGAGGGAAGCGGAGGCGCCGTCGGAACGCTCGGAGCCCTCGGAGTTATCGGGGTCGTCGGCGGCGCCGGGGTCGCCGTCGCCGGGAGCGTGATCCGTCGCCGCGATGTATAGCGTCGAACTCCGCGGCGTGACCAAGCGGTATCCGGGCGGGGGGGCCGAGCCGGTGGTGGCGCTCGACGACGTGGACTTCGCGGTCGAGCCGGGGGAGTTCGTCGCGGTCGTCGGTCCCAGCGGCTCCGGGAAGTCGACGCTGCTCAACGTGCTCGGACTGCTCGACGACCCCACCGAGGGGTGGCGCCTGCTCGACGGGACCGACGTGACCGAGCTCACGGTCGCCGAGCGCACCGCGGCGCGCAAGGAATCGATCGGGTTCGTCTTCCAGGACTTCCACCTCTTGCCGACGCTGACCGCGGTCGAGAACGTCGCGCTCCCGACCGCGTTCGACCCGGGCGACGCGAGCGACCGCGCCGCCGACCTGCTCGGCCGGTTCGGGCTCGGCGACCGGCTCGATCACGAGCCGTCGGAGCTGTCCGGCGGGCAGAAACAGCGGGTCGCCATCGCCCGGGCGCTCATCAACGAGCCGGCGGTGCTGCTCGCGGACGAGCCCACGGGGAACCTCGATACGGAGACCGGCGAGTCGATTCTGGCCGAGTTCGAGCGCGTGAAGACGGAGGGGGTCGCCGTGGTCGCCGTCACGCACGACCCGCTCGTCGAGGAGTTCGCGGACCGGGTCGTCGAGCTCACGGACGGGGTGCTCATCGGCGGCGTCCCCGCCGAATCGGACGCGACGGACGGCCCCCGGTCGGACCGGGACGCCGAGTCGGCGCTCACGCCGGGTGACCGATGACGGGCGACGGCGTCGCCGGCCGGCTCCGCGGCTGGCGCCCCGCCGTCGCGATGGCCGGGCGGAACCTCCGACGGAACCGCGTGCGGACGGTGCTCGCGGTGCTCGGCGTCTGCATCGGCGTGCTCGCGGTCGCGGCGCTGGGGATCTTCGGGAACGTGCTCGCGCTCGGCGCCGACGACGCCATCGGCGACATCGGCACGCAGGTGGTGGTCTCGCCGAACGCGGACGCCGGCGTCGAGTCGCTCTCGGCGGCCGACGTGGCGGCCGTCAGGCGCGCCGTCGACGACCCCGCGGTCGGCGATCCGGCGGTCGTGCCGCTGTACTCCGACAGCGCGGTCGTCGAGGGCGCGAGCGGTCAGACCTTCGCGACCGTCTACGGCGTGGAGGAGCCGGGGCTCGCGTTCGAGGCCGCCGAAGGGAGGCTCCCGGACCGCCACCGGCAGGGCGCGATCGTCGGCGCGGGCGTCGCCGAGGACCTCGGCGTGGGCGCGGGCGACACCGTCGGGATCGCGGGGTCGCAGGTCCGCGTCGTCGCCGTGCTGGCCGAGAGCCAGACGTTCAGCCCGGTCGCGCCCGACGACGCCGTCTTCCTCCCGGAGTCCGCGTTCGCCGCCGACGGCTACGCGCAGGCGCTGATCGTCGCCGAGTCGGGGGAGACCGCGCGAGCGGCCGCGGACGCGATCCGCGAGGAGGTGAACGCCCGCGAGGAGCGCGTCGACCTGTTCGAGCTGGCGGCGGTCGTCGACGAGATCAACGGCTTCTTCGACCTCCTGAGCACCTTCCTCCTCGGGCTCGGCGCCATCTCGCTGGTGGTCGCCGGGGTGTCGATCCTCAACGTCATGCTGATGAGCACCGTCGAGCGGCGACAGGAGATCGGCGTGATGCGCGCGGTCGGCGTGACGCGCCGGGACGTGTTGCGCGTGTTGCTCGCGGAGGCCGGGCTCATCGGTGCCGCGGGCGCGGCGGCGGGGACACTGCTGACCGTGCTGCTCGTCGCCGGGCTCGTGGCCGCGACGCCCGCGGTCGACGCCGCGCTCGTGCTCGACCCGACGAACGGCTACTACCTCCTGTTGGCGCTCGTGTTCGGCGTCGGCGTTGGGCTCGTCAGCGGGGCGTATCCCGCGTGGAAGGCGGCGAACGAGCGTCCCGTGGAAGCGCTGCGGAGCTGACCGGCCTGCCTCGGGGTCCGGCGACCGCGTCGTGTCGTCGTCATCCCGCCCAGCCGCCCCGCACGTACTCCTCACCCCGCCCAGCCGCCCCGCATGTCGTCGCTGACGCGGTCGCGCCACGTGTCGAACGCGTCGCGGCACTGGGGCTCGTTCTCCACGTGACGCATGAATCCCGCGCCGGGGGACGCGATGTCCGACCCGCAGAACGGGCAGCGCTCGGGCTCGGTCGCGGCTTCTGGCAGTGACATGAGTACACATAACATGGTCTGTGCTCAAAAATGTTATCACGATCACCGTTTGCGATATATCCCGGTGTTTCAGACAATACCGCCGCGTTAGCTGGGCGGATGCACAGAGAAGAGATTTATTTGAGACCGTATCGGCACACGATGATTCTCGAGCGGACGGCGAGATCGGGGTCGCCCCCTTCAGTCGGCGGTTCGTTCGTAGGTGACAAACGCGAGGTGGCCGTCGCCGCCGGCCTCGTCGTCGCTCTCGGAGTCCCCGACCTCGGAGGCAACGACCTCGCGCTCGGTTTCCGACCACTCCGCGGCGTCCCAGTCCGGGAAGCGCGTGTCGCCGTCGGGTCGCCCGGGGACCTCCGTCAGCACCATTCGGTCAGCGCGGTCGAGGAACTGCTCGTAGACCGTCGCGCCGCCGATGACGTACGCCTCGTCGACGCCGCGCTCGGCGGCGTCCGCGGCCGCGAGGTCGACCGCGTCGTCAGTGTCGCTCGCGACGACGGCGCCCTCGGGGAGGTCGAGGTCGCGGGTCGTCAACACGACGCTGGTGCGGTCGGGGAGCGGGCCGCCGATCCGGTCGGCGATGCTCTCGTAGGTCGCGCGGCCGACGATCACGGGATGCCCGGTCGTGAGCCGCTTGAAGTGCGCCAGATCGGCCGGGTAGTGCCACGGCATGCCGCCGCTGTCGCCGATGACGCCGTTCTCGGCGACCGCGGCGACGAGGACGAGGTCGATGGCGGCGGCCTCGGCTGCGTCGGCGTCGCCGCCGGCGGACGCGTCGCCGGCCATCACTCCGCGACCGCGAACGAGATGCCGTCCGCGGAGTCGTAGTCGACGACCTCGATGTCCGCGTACGTGAGCTCGTCGAGCGGCACGTCGGCGATCTCGATCCGGGGGCGCTCGCGCGGCTCCCGCGAGAGCTGTTCGAGCAGGCCGGGGACGTGGTCGTACCCCTCCTCGCCGTCCGCCTCGTCGGGGGCGGTCCGCTCGACCCAGCTCTTCACGTCGAGGTAGTCGGCCTTGCTCTCGACCGCCTCGATCCGGTCCTGGACGTATTTGAGGTTGTTCGCGTACCACTTCCCGCGCTCGCCGCGCCCGCAGTAGACGTGCGCGTCGACGACGGTGTGGCCGAACTCGCCCACTTCGAACCCCGTCCGCTGCGCGAGCGCGTTCGCCAGCAGGGCGTACGCGGCGATGTTGAACGGGACCCCGAGCGCGATGTCGCCCGAGCGCTGCGTGAGGTGGAGGTTGAGCCGCCCGTCCTGTACGTTCACGACGAAGGTGTAGTGACACGGCGGCAGCGTCGAGACGGCGGCGTTGGCGGGATGCCACGCGTTCACGACCATCCGCCGGGACTGCGGGTTCTCTTCGAGGGTGTCGAGGACGTACTGGATCTGGTCGAAGGTCCGGCGCTCGGCGCCGTCGGGGCCCGCTTCAACGGTCACCCAGCGGTGCGCGTCCGCCGGCCACGACTCGCCGGGGAGCGCGTCGACGCCGTCCGGAACGGGAAAGCGGCGCCAGAACCGGCCGTAAGCGGTGTCGAGACGCCCCTCGTCGTCGGCCCACGCGTCCCAGATCTTGGTCTCCTCGCGGAGGTTCCGGATGTGCTCCTCGCCGGAGAGGTACCAGAGCACCTCGTGGATCAGCGAGTTCCACCGGTAGCCGTCCATCTTCTTGGTCGTGAGGAGCGGGAAGCCCTCCGAGAGGTCGACGGTGTACTGCCCGCTGAACGTCGCGATCGTGTCGACGCCGGTTCGGTTCGGCTTGTAGGTGCCCGTCGACAGGGTGTCGTCGACGAGATCGAGGTACTGTTGCATGGTGAGATCGGGCTCGTCGGTGTGGCGGCCGGCGAGACGGGTTTACGTGTTCAAACGAACCGGCGAACCTAACCGTGACGGTCTGGGGTTCGGATCGGTGTGTAGAAGAGTTCGCCTACAGTTCGATCGGAGACGGGACCGCCGGTCCGGTCGATCGTTTATAAACAGTCGACAGACCGACGGTAAACAGCTTCAAAGCCCCGGCCGCGAGGACTCGCGCGGCTCGCTGCGCGCTTCAGTCGCTCACTCCGTTCGCTCCTTGCAGTGCTTACATCGCCGTGCTTCGTCCTCGCGGCTGCCCCTTCGAGTCCCACCCACCCGCGACCGCACAGCACCTCACGCCTCCCCAGCCTCGTCGACCGGCGCTTATAAGCGCCGGTCGACTCCCTCGCACGCGCTCCTCGTGGCCGCCGGGCGCGGCCACTCGGAGGCGCGCGCCTAACCCTGATTAGGAAACTCGTGACTATCTAACTAGACCGATTAGAGAAAGCACCGGCCGAGACTCCACGCGAGCGCAGCGAGCGGGGAGTCAGGGCGGTGCACGACTGAACGGAGTTTGTCGAACGTAGTGAGACAAACGTCGACTGACGAAGTCAGTCGGAAGTGCACCGGCCGAGATTTGAACTCGGGTTGCAACCATGGCAAGGTTGCGTGATACCACTACACTACCGGTGCGTGCTTCGCACTCGGTGGTTGGTTGGAGGATCACTTAAACCTGTCACATCCGACTGACGGCGGGCGGATGACGTGACGGGGAGCGGGCGAGACGCCGGGTGCAGTTCGGGGTCACTCCCCGCGCATCGCTGCGATATCGTCCGCGTGGGCGTGCACGAGGTCGGCGAACGCGGACGCCTCCGCGCGCTCCTGCGTCCCGTCGTCGCGGCGGTCGCGCACCCGCCGTTTGATCGCGCGGAGGGCGTCCCGCTCGCCGCTCGCTATCGCGTCCGCCACCGATCGCGGGTCGTCGACGACTCGGGAGACGAGCCCCGTGCGGAGCGCCTCGTCGGCGTCGAGCACCCGCCCCGACAGCGCGAAGTCGAGCGCGTCGCCCTCGCGCATCACCCGCGGGAGCCGAACCGTTCCGCCCCACGCGCCGAACAGCCCGAACGCGACGCCGGGCTCCGCGAACGTCGCCGCCGTCGTCGCCACCCGGAGATCGGCCGCGAGCGCGATCTCGACGCCGCCGCCGCGGGCCGCGCCGTCGATCCCGCAGACGACGACCGTCTCCGCGTCCGCGATCGCCCGGGCCGTGCGCTGGCCGGCGCGGGCGAACGACGCCGGGTCGTCGAGGGCGGCGACCACGTCGAGGTCGGCGCCGGCGCAGAACGCCTCGCCGGCGCCGCGGAGGTACGTCACCGGCGCGTCGGCGTCGGCGACGGCGGTGCGGAGCGCGCTCAGGTCATCGGGTCGGAGGGCGTTCCGGCGCGCCGGTCGGTCGATAGTCACCACGCGGACCCCGTCGTCGTCTCGGGTGCGGATCACACCGTGGTATCCCGTTCGTTTCCAAAGGTCTTTGCCCCTCGATCGACTACCGTTACGTAATGGACGATGCCGCGCGAGCGCGTGACGCCGCGTGTGAGGCGCTCGCCGACGTCGAGCCCGATCAGCTGCGTGAGGCCCTCGAAGACCGGATCGCGAACGCCGCCGTAACGCCCGGAGTGCTGGCGCTGGTCACCGCCCGCGCGGTCGACCCCGAGGTCGACCCCGACGCGGTGGTCGACCGGGCGGCCGGCGTACAGCTCATCTACGAGGGGCTCCGGCTCACCCGGTCGGTGGCCCACGAGGAGCCGTGGGCGACCGCGGCCACGCGGGAGACGGACATCGACGCCGACATGGACGTGCTCACCGCCGACGTGCTCGTCTCGCGCGGGTTCGCCCTGCTCGCGTGCACCGACGCCGCCGCGGCCGCGGTCGAGGTCGTGCGCGCGTTCGGCCGCGACCAGACGCTCCGGGACCGCGAGGGGACCGATCCCGCCGCGGCGACCGCGCTCGACCGGAACTTGGAGATCGACGCGCTCGAACTCGCCGTCGTCGCCGGCACCACCGCCGTCGGCGGCGACCCGCCCGAGGAGCTGTTGACGTACGCCCGCGATCTGGCGGCGGACTACGACGGCAAGTTCCCGCCGCCGGGCCGCGCGCTCCCCGAGACGACGGCCGACCGCATCGCCGACATCTCCGACCGCGCCGTGAGCGCGACGGACCGGTGAGGTCGCCCGACGGCGACGGACCGGTGTGTGTCTTCGTGACGGAACGCCCCCGAATCGAAACCCCTAAAGTCGACTCCCGTCAACGACTGATTGCGCCTGGGTAGCTTAGCGGTAAAGCGCGTCCTTGGTAAGGACGAGACCCCGAGTTCAAATCTCGGCCTAGGCTCTTCTCGCAGTCCCTCGATCGGATAGCCCCGCTGCCGACAACCCGTCCGATCGTCGTCCGCAAACCCGATACCCGTCGCCGCCGACGGGTCCCGTATGACCGCGACCTTCGCCGACCTCTTCGACCGAGCCGCCGGGGCTGACGTGAGCGCCGAGACGGTGAGCACGGCGCTCGCCGAGCGACGGGCCAACGCCGGGGATCGCGACACCGCCGGAAGTGACGACCTTCCGCCCGTCGACCGCGATCCGAGCCCCGCCCGCGTCGTCGCCGACGCCGACGTGCTCGCGGCCGACCTCCTCGTCGGCGGGCCGGCCCGCGAGGCGCTCGACGCGCTGCGCTCGCACGCGTGGACGACGCTCGTCGCCAGCGACCCGCTCCTCGACGACGCCGAGGCGGTGATCGGCGCGCTGGCGGGCGACGGGCTGGCGGACGCCTGGCGAGACGCGATCGAGGCGTGGCGCGAGCCGGTGACGCAACCCCCCGGCGACCACCCGGCGCTGGCGTCGGCGTACCGCGGCGGCGCGATGCAGGTCGTGAGCCTCGATCCGTCGCTGACGGGAGCGCGGGCCGCCGCCGGGCTTCGGGACCGAATGGCGGTGAGCGTTCGCGAGCCGCGGGCGTTCGCGACCGTCTTCTCGCCGGCGCGGCTGTACCCGGAGGCCGTCGGCGGCGAGTATCCGGGCCCCGACCGCGACCCGCGAACGATGGAGCCGGTCCGGACAAACGCGGACGAGCGCCACGACACCGACGAACGGTCCGACGCGGACCAGCACGGATAAACCGCCGCCGACCCGACCGACGGTAATGACCGACTCGGACGCGACCGCCGCGACCGGCGCCGTCGACGACGGCGACGCCCCCGCGCTGCCGACCGACCTCGGCGCGGTCCGCGAGGCGCTCATCGACTGGTACGAGGCGGACCACCGCGAGTTCCCGTGGCGGCGCACCGAGGACCCCTACGAGATCCTCGTCAGCGAGGTGATGAGCCAGCAGACGCAGCTCGATCGGGTCGTTCCCGCGTGGGAGGATTTCATCGAGGAGTGGCCGACGACCGCGGCCCTGGCCGCCGCCGACCGCGGCGACGTGGTCGCGTTCTGGTCGGACCACTCGCTCGGCTACAACAACCGCGCGAAGTATCTCCACGAGGCCGCCGGGCAGATCGAGGGCGAGTACGACGGGACGTTCCCGGAGACCCCGGAAGCGCTCCAGGAGCTGATGGGCGTCGGTCCGTACACCGCGAACGCGGTGGCGTCGTTCGCGTTCAACAACGGGGACGCCGTCGTCGACACCAACGTGAAGCGGGTGCTCCACCGCGCCTTCGCGGTGCCGGACGACGACGACGCGTTCGCGCGGGTGGCCTCGCACGTGCTGCCCGACGGCGGCTCCCGCGTCTGGAACAACGCGATCATGGAGCTCGGCGGCGTCGCCTGCGGGACGACGCCGCGCTGCGACGAGGCCGGGTGCCCGTGGCGCGGGTGGTGTCACGCCTACGAGACCGGCGACTTCACCGCGCCCGACGTGCCCGAACAGCCGAGCTTCGAAGGAAGCCGCCGGCAGTTCCGCGGGCGCGTGATTCGGGTCCTCGGCGAGTACGACGAGCTGGCGCTCGACGAGCTCGGCCCCCGTGTCCGCGTCGACTATTCGCCCGGCGGCGAGTACGGTCGAGAGTGGCTCCGCGGGCTGATCGCGGACCTCGCGGACGACGGGCTCGTAGCAGTGGAAGAGGAAGGCGGTGGAATCGCGGTTCGACTCCGGTCGTAAGGGTCAGACAAGGTTTCGCCCCGCCACCGTTTGCATACATGACAAATTCTTTAATATTGGATTTCGTGTCGGTAGTCATGGCTGGTGAAAACGCGCGAACTTCGCACAGTAGTGACGAGCGGGGCGTGTCGGCGAGTATCCCCTCCAGTGACAGCGGGGAGACGCGCGGTTCGCGGGTCGGGCGGCGGACCGTGTTGGGGGCGATCGCCGCAGGCTCGGTGCTCGGTGCGGTCGGAATGCCGTCCGTCGCCGCCGACGGGCATCTCGTCAGGGCGGACGATCTCGTCGCTCGCTGGCCGTTCGCGGAGGGGTTCGGAGACACCGTCGGGAACGCCGACGGCGCCGCAGAGTACGGCAACCCCTCAGTCGGAACGTTCGGCGGGCGGTCGGGGGTTCAGTTCGATGGCGACGACGGGATGCAAGTCGGCTCCGGGTCGGATAATCCACAGCTGAGTATCGCTCGGCGTGACAACGGTCCGGCGACCGTCGTCGGCTGGGTCTACTTCGATCGGAGCGAGGGCGGGAAACCGAACGGTGAGGAGGCGAACCACCACCTCTTGCGAAACGACGCGGAGTACGTGTTTGCGGGACGACCCGACACGGGCGATGCGGAGACCGTCCGGCTGTCCTTCCGCACAGGCGATCTCGGAGGAGGCGTCGTGTACTCGACCGAGGATCACGTCGACGCCGAGCTCGACGTCTCCGTGGGCGAGTGGCACCACGTCGCCGTCGTGTTCGACCCGGCGAACGCCATCCGGATCCACGTCGACGGGGAGGTCCGCTTTTCGGACGACGAGATGGACGGTTACAGCCCACGGAACACGAACTACTGGTCTCACCAGACGATCGGAAGCTGGTACGGAACCGGAAATCCCGACTGGTACGGCCTCCTCGTGGGCAAGCTGTCCGACCTCCGTATCTACCGCGCCGAGCTCTCGGCGGGCGAGATCGATCAGATACGGACCGAATCAGAGGGCGGCGATCCCGCGTACGACGTGTCGATCGCGTCGACCACGTCGCCCGTCGAGGCCGGCGAGCGACTCGAGGTCTCCGTCGAAGTCACGAACGCCGGCGGCGCGACCGGGACCACCGACGTGACGTTGGAATCGACCGGCGGGTCGGTGGTCGACTCGGCGACCTTCTCTCTCGATCCGGAAGAGACGGCGACGGCAACGCTGACGTGGGAAACCGCAAAATCTGACGTCACCGACGGAGAGATCGTCGTCCGGTCCGGCAGCGACCAAGCCAGTGCGTCCGTCCGGGTCGAAGAAGTGAGCGGCGGAAACGACGACGAGGCGGACGACGGCGGCTCTGACGATAGCACCGACGACAACGGAAGCGGTGACAACGCGGCGGGAGGCGAAGAGCCGACCGCGGCGTTTGAACACGCACCGACGTCGCCGTCGGTGGGACAGCAGGTCGCTTTCGACGCGACCGAGTCGTCAAGTCCGGACGGAGAGATCGTCGAGTACCGGTGGGACTTCGGCGACGGGGGGACGGGAGAGGGTCAGACGGCGACCCACACCTACACGGAGAGCGGCGGGTTCAACGTGACGCTGACCGTGACCGACGACGCCGATCGCGCTTCTCAGAGCGCCGACCCGCTCGAAGTGACGGGCGCGGAGGACGATTCGGACGACGGAACGTCGTCCGTCGAGATACCCGGATTCGGCGTCGGGACTGCTGTTTCGTCGCTCGTCGGGGCGGGATACCTCATGCGATCGCGCCTCGGGCCTGGCGACGGCGGCGACAACGCCGAGGGCGACTAGCCCTTCGGTCCGAGACACCGCCGGGGGAACCGTTACCCGTTTATCACGGGAGCCGGAACAGAACGCTATGAACGAGACCGTCGACGCCGACCTCTACACGCGGACGAAGGCCCTGCTGGAGCCGGGCGACATCGAACTCGCGGGCTGTATCGTCCACACGACGCTCGGCGGGCAGGAGGACCTCGAGATGCACGAGCTCACGGTCGCCATCAACGAGGTCATCGCCGACCACGCCGGCAAGGGCGAGGCGTACATCGAGGCCGGCAACGACGACACGAACTTCTCGTCGAACCAGTTCCAGGGGCGCACCCTCGACGACGAGGCGTTCGTCTGGGAGTGCCAGCAGCTCCTCCGCGACGGCACCTTCGACCTCGTCTTCTACTACGAGGCGACCGTCGATCAGGAGACGCTCGCGAGCGACCTCGCCGACCTCGACGGCGTCGATCGCGTGACCCAGGTCCCCTGAACGGCGGCGGCTTTCCCTTCGAACTCCCGTGAGCGACACCGTTCTCATCCCGGGCGGCCGGGACGTGCGCGCCACCCTCGACACCGCCGCGAGCGACGGCGGTGGCGACGCCGCCGCCGAGAACTCTCGCGCCGACGCGGTCGTCGTCGCCTGCCCGCCGCACCCCCAGCAGCGCGGCCACCGCGGCGACGAGCGGCTGACCGCCGTCAGCGACGCGCTCACCGATCAGGGGATCGACTGCCTCCGGTTCGACTACGGCGACTGGGACGAGGGGTACGGCGAGAGCACCGACGCCGACAACGCGGTCGGCTGGGCGACCGAGCGCTACGACCGGGTGGCGCTGTTCGGCTTCTCGTTCGGCGGCACGGTGGCGCTCGTCTCGGCGGCCTCCCGTCCCGAACTCGCCGGCGTCTGCGCGCTCGCGCCGACCGCCCGCCTGAACCCCGATGTCGACGCGGTCGCGGCCCTCGACGATCTCGTCGCGCTCGACGTGGAAGCGCGAGCCCTCTACGCGACGCGCGACTCGACGGCCGACTGGGAGCCCGTGGTGGAGCGGGCCGAGGAGCTGGGGATCGAGACGGTCGCGTTCGCGTCCGACCACTTCTTCGTCGGGCGCGCCGGCGACGTGGGCGACGCGGCGGCGACGTTTCTCGGGTCGCGGCTGCGGGACGACTGACGGGGGTCAGTTGTACCCGCGCCAGCGGTGCCCGCGCTCCTCGTCGATCTGCTTCTCAACCCGTTCAGCGACGCCGACACAGAGGCAGCAGCCGAGCGGCTCATATCGGTCGCCTTCGCAGGGGATCAGCGTATCTGAACGCTCCCGCCCCCGTCGTTCACCTCGCCGTTGACGGTGACGCTGACGCCGTACTCACCCGCGCTCGGGTTCGTCACCGATTCGTATCTGACGGCGAGGGCGTCGCCCGCTTCCAGGCTGTAGCTCCCCGAAAACTCGATTCGGAGGGTGTTCCCCCCGTCGGAGACGATGACGCCGTCGCCGGGGGGACAGCACTCCACGTCGCCGGTCGCGTCCGTCTCGACGGTCCCGTCCCGGTCGCCGTCGATACCCACGAGCGTGACGGCTGCTCGCTCGTCGACGCCACTCACGTCGACCGATCCGCTCTCGTACTCGACCGTGACGGAGTTGAGCGAGTTGCCCGCGGTGTCGGAGTCGGCGGCGACGGTGTAGTTCACGACGTGTGTCGTCGTCGCGCCCGCGCCGTCGTCGACGGCCCGGACGAGCTCGCCCGCGTGTGACTCGTCGCCCGCCGTCGCGTCCGCGTCCCCGTCGACCGGTCCGTCGGTGAGGTCGTGCACGTCCTCGCGCTCGCTGTCGAAGTCGGCCAGATGGACCGCGCCCGCGGCGAACATCGTCGCCAGGAGGAGGGTGATGACGACCACGAGGGCGACGCCGATGACGGGAGAGATCGCCCGTTCGTCCATGCCGACACTTCGCCTCCGAGGGTAAGAACTGCCGACCTAACCGCCCGCGACGCCCGCGGTTTTCTCACAATAGGGCCAGAGCCCCAATCTGCCCAAATCGGCAGCGTCAGGTTGGGATTAGTTATATCCTCTCCACCGGTGCCCGCACTCCTTGCATTTAAAGAAGCGCGTCGGGGGCTCGTCGGCGGCGCCGGTCTGTTTGATCGTGTACCACGCCTCGCCGTGGCCGCACTCGTCGCAGACGATGTCGTTGGCGGTCGGCTTCCCCTCGAAGTTCGCGCCCTCCTCCGTCTCGATCACCTCGTCGCCGGTCTGTTCGGTCGTCGACTCGAACTCGGCGGCGAGCGCCTCGTCGCGCTCGGTGGTGGCGCCGCAGTCGTCGTTCTGACACACCATCTCTCCGTCGCGAGAGACCATCATCGAGCCGCAGTCGTCACAGAACTGCATATGCGGCGTGCTACGGCGTCGAGCCGTTTAGCTCCCGTGGCTGCGGTCCGAGACCGCGCCCCGGTTCCGCCTCCGGAACGCCCTTGCGTTCGCCCCGATCAGGTGAGAGTGAACATGAACCACCGAACGCTCGGCGACGTCGGCGCGGTCAGCGAGGTCGGCTACGGCGCGTGGGAGATCGGGAGCGACTGGGGCGACGTGAGCGAGTCCGAGGCGGTCGACGCGGTCGAGGCCGCCCGCGACGCCGGAATCGACTTCTTCGACACCGCGGACGTGTACGGCGACGGGCGCTCGGAGCAGATCCTCGGCGACGTGCTCGACGACGAGATCGCGACCGGCGACGTGACGGTCGCGACGAAGGCGGGCCGCCGGCTCGATCCCCACGTCGCGGAGCGGTACACCGAGGCGAACCTCCGCCGGTTCGTGAACCGGTCCCGGGAGAATCTCGGGACCGAGACGCTGGACCTGGTCCAGCTCCACTGCCCGCCGACGGACGCGTACTATCAGCCGGAGACGTTCGACGCCCTCGACACACTCGCGGCCGAGGGGAAGATCGCGAACTACGGCGTCAGCGTCGAGCGCGTCGAGGAGGGGCTGAAGGCGATCGAGTACCCCGGCGTCGAGTCGGTCCAGATCATCTTCAACCCCTTCCGCCAGCGGCCCGCCGAGCTGTTCCTCGACGAGGCCGCCGGCCGCGACGTGGGCGTGATCTGCCGGGTGCCGCTCGCCTCCGGGCTGCTCACCGGCGCGCTCTCGCGGGACACCGAGTTCGCCGAGGACGACCACCGCAACTACAACCGCGAGGGCGACGCGTTCGACGTGGGCGAGACGTTCGCCGGCGTCCCTTACGAGGTCGGCCTCGACGCCGCCGACGCGCTCGCAGAGCGGGTCGACGCCGTCGCCGACGACCCGACCGACGCGACCGGCGACGACCTCTCGCTCCCGCAGCTCTCGCTGCGCTGGATCCTCGACCACGACGCCGTCTCCACGGTCATCCCCGGCTCGACGACGCCGGACCACATCCGGGCGAACGCCGCCGCCAGCGACCTCGCACCGCTCGGTGAGGACGAACGCGAGGTCGTTTCGGACGTGTACGACGAGTTCGTCCGCGACCACGTCCACCAGCGCTGGTAGCGGAGCCGACAGCCGGCGGAACGAGTCGCTTTTGTCCGGAGCCGGGTCACGTCGAGGTGACCCGTGAACGACGGAGCCGGAGCCGGAAGCGACCGCGAACGCGAGGCGGCGTCGAGCGGGAACCCCGACGACGCCGTCCCCGACGACGAGCGCGAGGCGCTGCTGACGATCGCGGGCGGAGCGGTGGTCACCGCGGGCGGCGTCTCGGGCCAGCGCGCGCTCACGGCCGCGACGGAGTTCGTACTCGCGCGCAGCCTCGGTCCGGCCGCGTACGGCGTGTACGCGCTGGCGTGGCGGATCGCCCAGTTGCTCTCGCGGCTCGTCACGTTCGGCAGCGTGCCGGCGCTCCAGCGATATCTCCCCGAGTACGCGGGCGCTCCCGACCGACAAGGGGTCGTCGCCGGGCTCGCGTACGCCACGACGCTCGGGTTCGGGGCCGCGATCGCCGGCGGGATCTGGCTGGCCGCCCCGTGGATCAACGCGCGCACCGTCTCAGACGCCGCGTTCCCGGCGACGATGCGCGCGTTCGGCCTCCTCGTCGGGCTGCTCGGGGTCGTGATGATCGCGTCCGCGATATTCCGCGCCGTCGGCTCTGCCCGCGGCGAGATCGCCTTCAACAAGCTGCTCCGGCCCGGCGTCCGACTCGTCGGGGCGGTGGGGGCGCTGGCGCTCGGCTACTCGGTCGTCGGCGTCGCGGGCGGCATCGTCGCCGCGACCGCGCTGCTCGCCGCCGTCGCCGCGCCGCTCTCCGCGCGGGTGACCGGAGTCGTCCCGTCGCTTCGGGGCGTCAGCCGGGAGGCGCGACGGTTCTACGACCACGCGGCGCCGGTCGCGATGAGCAGCCTCGGGAAGGTGTTCCAGAACCGCGTCGACGTGCTGCTCGTCGGAGCGCTGCTGACGGCGACCGCCGCGGGGGTGTACAACGTCGTCCTCGTGTTGATCGCGATCGCGTGGATTCCGCTGCTCTCGTTCAACCAGCTGCTGCCGCCGGTCGCCTCCGAGCTGTACGCGGAGGGGGAGACGGAGACGCTCAACGCGGTGTACACCTCCGTGACGCGACAGATCGTCGCGACGGTGATCCCGGTCCTCGCCGTGCTCGTCGTGTTCGGACGGGAGCTGCTCGGGCTGTTCGGCGACCCGTACGTGGCCGGCTACGTCCCGCTCGTCGTCTACCTCGGCGGGGTGTTCGTCGGCAGCGCGGTGGGCGCGACCGGCTGGCTCCTGATGATGACCGACCACCAGTACGCCCGGATGGCGCTCGACTGGCTGCTCGCCGTCCTCAACGTCGCTCTCACCTACGCGTTCGTCGTCCGGTACGGGCTCGTCGGGGCCGCGCTCGGCACCTCGCTGGCGATCGCGGTGCAGAACGGGATTCAGGTCGTCCTGCTGCGTCGCTTCGAGGGACTGTGGCCGTTCGACCGCACCTACCTCACGCCGCTCGCGGCCGGCGGCGTGGCCCTCCTCGCGATGCGGGCGATCCGGGAGGTCGTCCCCGGCGGAACCGCCGTCGTCGTCGGGTCCGTGGCCGGAGTCGCGGTCTACGTCGGCGCGCTCCGCGCCCTCGGCGTCGACCCCCGCGACCGGCTCGTCGCGCGCGAGCTGGCGGGGCGGTACCGCGCCGCCCTCGCGGATCGGCTCGGTCGGTAGCGCGCTGACGCGGTTCCGCCGGGCGTCGGCCGAGACGCGTCTCGGCGTCGGCTACCCGGAACGGCGACACTTTATCCGGGGCGACGCGTAGTGGAGATATGGAAACGATCGACCGCGGGTCAGCCGGGTCGGCCCGCGTCGCGATCGTCGGCGGGATCCACGGTGACGAGCCCGCCGGCGAGCGGATCGTCAGGCGACTCGCCGACGCGCTCGACGCGCCGGAAGACGGCGCCGGTGACGGGATCGTTCGACTGATCGTCGCCAACGAGCCGGCGCTGGCGGCCGAGACGCGGTACACCGACACCGACTTGAACCGCGCGTTCCCGGGCGACGCCGACAGCGACGAGTACGAACGCGCGCTCGCGCCGCGGCTCGCCGCCGAACTGGAGGGGATGGACGCGGTGCTCGCGCTTCACACCTCCCACAGCGCGCCGCCGCCCTTCGCGATCTACAGCGACCTCACGCCGTCGGTGCGCCGGAGCGTGACGGCGATGCCCGTCGACTACGTCGTCGACGCGGGCGGGCTCCGCGGGACGACGCTGGACTCCACCGTCCCGAACACCGTCTCGATCGAGGTCGGTCGACAGGGGAGCGAAACGGCGGTCGAGTTCGGCTACGAGGCGTGTCTGGCGTTCCTCCGAGCGCACGGCGCCGTCGACGACGAGCCGCCGACGTTCAGCGAGACGACGGTCGTCGCGGGCGACAAGGAGGTGCCGAAGGGGAGCGGCGAGCCCACGGTCCACTTCGCGAACTTCGAGGAGATTCCCGTCGGCGCGGTGTTCGCCGAAGACGACGTGTACACGCACCGCGTCGAGGAGGAGGGCGTGGTCCCGATCCTCGCGAGCGAGGAGGGGTACGAGGAGATATTCGGGATCTACGGGCGGGTGATGGGAACGCTGGAGCCGCCGGCGTCGGCGGACCAAACGGCCGCCGGAGGCGAACGGGTCGACGAAGCGGAGACGGAGTAGCCCGGGCTCACTTCGCGGTCGGCGTCACGTCGCCGACCGCGTCCATCACCTGCATCGCGGCGCTCGCGGCCAGCCCGCGCGCGACCTCGTCGGTGTCGGCGTCGGCGATACCGGCTTCCAGCTCGTCCGGGTCCGGCGTGAATCCCGCCGAGACCGGGTGGCCCGCGGGCGGGTTGACGGCGACGGTCGCCTGCGGTCCGTTCGCGCCGACCGACAGCTCGGAGCCGACGGCGTAGCTGTCCGGGAGATACGACTCGGTTCGCGAGACGATTCCGGCGACCGCGCGCCGGAGACGCCGTTTCTGGTCCGGAGAGAGGTCGACGGCCGCGGGCTCTCCCGCGTTCGTCACACCCGGTGCCCCGGCGTACGGGTTATTGCCGTTCATCGAAGACACGTCTGATACGCGGAGCCCACTCAAAAAGGCGTCGGCGAGGGCGATCCGCGCTGGCTCGCCGTCGATCCGGCTACAGGATCGGCTCCGATTCGCCGTACGCGGCGATGACGACGGCGGTCGTGAAGCGGTCGGGCTCGGCGGCCGCGGCCTCGACGCGCAGTTCGCGGTCGGGGAGCTCCCAGTCGCGGAGGTCGCCGCCCGCGTCGAGCCCCGCGTGAATCCGATCGCGCACGTCGGCGGCGTCCTCGCCGGTCACCTCGTAGAAGAGGCCGGGGCCCGGGCCGGTCGCCCAGCCGAGCCCGGCGATCACGTCCGGATGGCGACGCGGCGCTCGCTTCGAGGCGGCGTCCTCCGCGCCGGCGCGCCCGCCCTCGCGGAAGTCGACCGCGTCGCCCGGCCCGACGGTCCGGCGCGCCTCGACGACCGTGAGCCGGTTCCCGGTGGGGCCGAGGTCCGGGGCCGCGGCCACCGACTCGACGGTCGCCTCGGCGGGGACGACCGAGGAGACCGCGACGAGGTTGTAGTTGTGGAGGTTCGCGTCCGCGAGCGCGGCGTCGTAGGAGGCCATCGCCGTGTCGGCGACGCCGACGCCGCCGGCGACGTGGATGGTGTTCATCGGCGGGAGGTCGGCGGCGCGGGAGGTAAGGGGTTACGAAGCGGGCGGCAGGAGGGTAAGGACCGAGCACGACGAGCCGGCGGGACGCCGGTCAGTACTGGTAGTTGATGACCTGTTCTTCGGTCTGCTCGGCGTCCTGCAGCTTCTCGCGCGCCTGCTCGAAGTCGGCCTGCGTGACCTCGGTGCGGCCGTCGCGGATCGCGAACATCCCGGCCTCGGTCGCCAGCGACGCGATGTCGGCGCCGCTGTACCCCTCCAGATCGCGAGCGACCGCGCCCACGTCCGTCCCCTCGGCGACGTTCATCTCCTGCGTGTGGATCTCGAGGATGCGCTCGCGGCCCTCGGGGCCGGGCTCGGGCACCTCGATGAGGCGGTCGAAGCGACCGGGACGCAGGATCGCCTCGTCGAGCATGTCGAAGCGGTTGGTGGCGGCCATGATCCGGACCTCGCCGCGGTCGTCGAAGCCGTCCATCTCCGAGAGCAGCTGCATCATCGTGCGCTGGACCTCGGCGTCGCCCGACGTCTTCGAGTCCGTCCGCTTGGCGGCGACGGCGTCGATCTCGTCGATGAAGATGACGGCGGGCTCGCGCTCCGCGGCGAGCTCGAACAGGTCCCGGACGAGCCGGGCGCCCTCGCCGATGAACTTCCGGACGAGCTCGGAGCCGGCCATCTTGATGAAGGTGGCGTCGGACTCGTTGGCGACCGCCTTCGCGAGCATCGTCTTCCCCGTGCCCGGCGGGCCGTGCAGGAGGACGCCGCTCGGCGGGTCGACGCCGACGGCTTCGAACTGCTCGGGGTCCTCGAGCGGGTCCTCGACCGCCTCGCGGACCTCGCGGATCTGCTCGTCGATGCCTCCGATGTCCGCGTAGGTGACGTCCGGCGACTCCGTGACCTCCATCGCCTGCGCCCGGGAGTCGGTCTCGTCGTCGAGCACCTGCTGTACCGCGAAGGAGTCGTTGATGGCGACGCGGTCGCCCGGCCGAAGGTCGGACTCGAGCGTCGTTGACGCCTGCGTCAGCACCTCCTGGTTGTTGCCGTGCTGCTTGATGACGACGCCGTCATCGGTAATCTCCTCGACCGAGGCGATGTACAGCGAGGAGGTCTTCAACACCTCGTTCTCCCGCTTCAGCTCGTCGACGTCCGCCTTCAGCTCGCCGCGTCGGTCCTGTGCGTCGTCGAGCCGGTCCTCGAGCTCGTCGTTGACCTGCAGTATCCGCCGGTAGTGCTGGCGGATCGCCTCGAGCCGTTCCGTCTCGCTCATCTCCGGATCGAGCTCCAGACGGGGACGGTCGGGCAGTGAGGGGCTATGAGACATTCGTTGTCCCCGGTTACGAAGCGCGCGTAAATGTGCCTTTGGGTCACGGCGGTCTCCCGGTCCGACCGAAAGTATCGATCTTGATATCCATGGGTCAAGGTTTTAACCAATCTCCCGAGTAGACTGCGTCATGAGCGTACGAACAGCAGTCGACCGCGCCATCTCGGGAACCTCAGCGGGCGATCAGCGGACCGCAGTCCTCCGAGCATGAGCGACACCGAAACGAAGCACACGGTTCTCGCGGTCGACGACGAGCCCGATCTCGCCGAGCTGTACCGGGTGTACCTCGACACGGCCTACGAGGTGCGGATCGCCACCGGCGGCGAGGAGGCCCTCTCGATGATGGACGACTCGGTCGAGGTGGTCCTCTTGGACCGGCGGATGCCCGACATGTCGGGCCACGAGGTGCTGGAGGCGATCCGCGGCGAGGGGTACGACGCGCGGGTCGCGATGCTGACCGCGGTCGAACCCGACGTGGACATCGTCGAGATGCCGTTCGACGACTACAAGACGAAGCCCGTCACGAAGGAGGACCTTCTCGGGCTCGTGGAGGTGCTGCTCCACCGCGCGCAGTTCGACGAGCACAGTCAGAAGTTCTTCGCGCTGGCGTCGAAGAAGGCCGCGCTGGAGGCCGCCGACACGACGCACACCGACGAGTACGAAGAGATCTTAGAGGAGATGGAGCGCGTCCGCGAGCGCGTCGACAGCACGCTCGACCACCTCTCCGCCCGCGACGCGTTCGTCGAAGTACCCGGTAACGTCCCGTAGCTCTGCCGTCTCTCGACTACTCGATTTCCAGGTCGCCGCTCGCCTCGCTGCCGTCGCCGCCCTCATCCCACTCCAACTCGAACTCGACGCTCAGCTCGCCGAGGGCGTCGGCCGGTCCCTCGCGTTCCGCCTTCACCTCGAACGTCGGCTGCGCCGGGGGCTCCATCGTCACCGACTCCCCGCCCCGCTTCAGCGTGATCGGGTCGCCGGCCTCCAGGGAGTCCGCGACGGTCCGCAGGTAGGCGGCGATGTCCGCTCGGCTCTGTGCGCTCTCGGATTTGAAGAGAACTTCCTCGGGCATACGTCGAGGAACGCGCCCCGGAGTGATAAATGCGGACGTCGATCGTCGGGCGGTGCGATCCCGCCGCTCACAGCGTCCGCCGCTCGCAGTGCCCGTCGCTCACAACGCCCGCCCGCCCGAAGCGCTTGCCCGGCCGCGCTCAGAACCCGTCTTCGAAGGCGAACGTCCCGTCGCGCTGGACGACCTCGCCGTCGACCTCGATGACGGAGTCCTCGCTCATGTCGACGATCATGTCGACGTGCTCGGCCGACTCGTTGACCGCGTTCTCCTCGCCCACCGTCTCCGGGTACGCGGAGCCGACCGCCATGTGGACGGTGTCGCCCATCTTCTCGTCGAACAGCATGTTGTAGGTGAACCGGTCGATCTGGCGGTTCATCCCGATGCCGAGCTCGCCGAGACGGCGGGAGCCCTCGTCGGTGTCGAGGATGCCGGAGAGCAGGTCCTCGTTGCGCTCGGCGGAGTGCGAGACGACCTCGCCGTCCTCAAACCGGAGTCGGACCCCCTCGATCTCGCGCCCGTAGCGGTAGAGGGGGAGATCGAAGTGGACCTCGCCGTCGACGCCGTCGCGGACCGGCGCGGTGAAGACCTCGCCGCCGGGGAGGTTCGCCTCGCCGTCGTCGTTGAGCGTGGAGTTGCCCGACACGTCGAGCGTGAGGTCCGTCTCCTCGCCCGACTTGATCCGGACCTCGTCGGCGGCGTCGAGGATCTCGACCATCTCCGCCTGGAACTCGCGCTGTTCGTCCCAGTCGAGCGAGACGGCGTCCCACACGAAGTTCTCGTACGCCTCGGTGCTCATCCCGGCGAGCTGGGCGTGGCTCGCGGTCGGGTACTGCGTGAGACACCACGTCTTCGAGAGCCGCGTCCGCTTCACCTCCTCCATCGCGCGGTTGTACGCCGCGTTGGTCTCGGGGTCGACGTCGGCGTCCTCGGTGGCGTTCGCGCCGCCGCGCGCGATGATGAACACGTCGGCCTCCTCGTAGAGCGCGCGCCGGTGGCTCGGCTCGGTGAACTCGTCTGCGGAGCGCTTGAAGGCGCGCTGCGCGCGCTTCGAGTAGTTGAGGTAGACGGGGTTGGCGCCGCGGTCGCCACAGACCTCGTGGAGCGCGACCGCGAGGTCCTCGGCCTCCTTCGGCAGCTGGATGACCACGTCGTCGCCCGACTGGATGTCGGTCGAGTGGTCGGCGATGATCTCCGCGTGTTCGCGAATGCGTGCGTCCATGCACGGTGTTTCGCGGCCGGGGAATTACGGCTTTCCTTCCGGGTTCGGTGCCCGCCGCGAGAGAGCGGCTACAGCCCGTACTGCTCCCGTGCCGCGTCGCCGAGGCCGCGCTCGTCGAGCAGATCGAGCGGCGCCAGCAGATCGAGTTGGACGACGCCCGGGAGCCGACCGATCTGGACGCCGCCGGTGAACGTGCACCGGGCGCGGATCTCGCCCTCGCTCATGTCGAGCAGCCGTCCCGCGCGGTCGAAGGCGTTCTGCGTGGCGTCGTTGACGGTGGCGCCGGAGCCGACGACCTGGATCGGGGCCATGTCGTCCTCGACGTCGACGCCGTGGTCCGCGCCGAGGTCGCGGCCGGCCTCGCGCTCCGCGTCGGTGTACGGCCGACTGATAAAGGGGAGGTCCTCCTCGTTCGGCAGGAGCACGGGGCCGTCGAGGTCGAGGCCCTCGATCACCTCCACGTCCATGGTGACGGTGCCGCTCACGTCGGTCGTGTGGAGGGAGAGCTCGCCGTCGCCCTGGTTCGCGTGGAGATCGCCGACGTACACCCCGCCGCCGTCGATCGCCACGGGACAGATCAGCGTGGCGCCGGCGCGGACCTCCGGGATGTCCATGTGGCCGTCGGTGCGCTTCTCGAGGTCGGTCTCGGTCTCGACGCCGTAGTCGTGATCGGCGCCGATGAGGTTCTGACCGAAGTCCCCCGCGTTGTGCGAGTCCGGCATCGTCACCGGGGGCGTCGTGCCGATGTTCCCGATGAAGGGGCGGAGGCGACCGAGCGTGCCGGGCATCCCGTCCGGCTCGTACAGCAGGATTGGGTGTTGCCGGGCGTTCTCGGGGATGTCCATCACGCGTTCGGCGTCGGTCGCGAGCGCGTGGGCGCCCTCCTTGTCGAGGGTGATGCCGACCGCGTTCTCGTGGTCGAAGGCGACCGTGTAGCCGTACTCGAAGCCGAACGAGGAGGCGTTGGCGCCGCACTCGGCGCAGCGGATCGCGTCCTCGCCGGTGCCCTCGACGACGGAGTCGGGCCACGTCGTCCCGCACTCCGGACAGCGGTGGTCGACGAAGGGGTCGTCGCCGAACGCCCCCTCGCGTTCCGCCATCGACCCGGTGCTCGTCGCCATGCTCGTCACCTCGACGTCGCGGACGTGAATCGCGATCGCGTCGCCGACCTCCGCGCCCTCGACCCGGATCGGGCGGGTCACCTCGTGGCCGCCGCGGAACGAGGGCGTGACCATCGGTCCCCAACACCCCGGCGGCGTGTACGTCTCCACCGTCCCGCCGTCCGCGACCGTTCCGGCCCACTCCTGATCGGGGCCGACGAGTCCGAGCGTGTACTGGTCGACGTACAGCTCCTCTTGAACGCCTTGTTGTGACATACCATGGTGTAGTGCGGGCGTCTCGCCAATAACGCTACTGCTCGCGGACGGGCGTCGAGGGGCCGTTCGACTCGAGAGAGAGGCGTGAGGATGGAGGGCGCGCGCCGGTTACCAGGCGACCCGGCGCCCCAACACGAAGACGACGAGCGCGACGAGGAGCGCACCGAGGAACGCTTCGAGGCCGGCGAGCGCACGCGCGGTCGACCCCACGGGCTGGATGTCCCCGTAGCCGAGTGTGGTGAACGTCACCATGCTGAAGTACATGTTCTTCCCGAGGACGACCGCTCCCTCCGGCG
Source organism: Halorubrum sp. FL23 (assembly GCF_052439115.2). Classification (NCBI taxonomy): domain Archaea; kingdom Methanobacteriati; phylum Methanobacteriota; class Halobacteria; order Halobacteriales; family Haloferacaceae; genus Halorubrum; species Halorubrum sp. FL23. Next base: position 79,851 of record NZ_JBQVRO020000007.1, on the reverse strand, counting down.
TGAGGAGGTTCGGGAAGCCGTTTATCCCCTGCGTCGTGAGCCCGCTGCTGCCCGTCGTTCCCTCGGTCGTCGTGGTGTACAACACTCCCCAGATGAACACGGTCACGGCGGAGACGTAGACCACGCGCCAGAGCCGCTCGCCGTACCCGCACGTCTGGTGAAGCACCTTATTCCCGATCCACTTGCCGAGCGCCCTGGTGCGGTTGACGGCCGACACGTCCTCCTCGCGGGTGAACGTGGCGCGCCAGTTCTTCCGCCGGCGGTACACCATCTCCTTGATGAAGAACTCCGCGGCGGCCTTGCGGTCGCCGAAGTCGCTCGCACAGTTCTTCGCCTTCAGATACGTGTTCTCCAGCGTGGCCGGCGTGAACTGGCCTCGGTTCGTCGATCGGTGAGCCGCCTCCGAGGCGGCGAAGGTGTGGATCTCCCAGTTGTTCCGCGCGAGGTACGTCTTGTGGGCCGTGAAATCGAAGCCGTGGAAGTCGGTGTTACAGAATCGGAAGTGGTTGAACAGGCCGTGGGTGCAGTCGGTGTCGTCGAGCGTGATGTCGCAGACCTCCGCGTGCGTACAGTCGTAGAAGGCGTCCCCGTCTTCGGGCTGGCCGAGCGTCCCGCCGCGCACGGTCGCGTTGCTCAGATCGACGAGCGTCTCGGACTCGTCGGGGCGGGGTCGGAAGACGACGGAGTGTGCGAACTCTGCGTCGGTGAACGTGGCGTCTCGGGCGAACGTCGCGTGCCTGAAGTTCGCGTAGAGGAACGACGCCTTGTCGAAGTCGGCCGTCTGCCGGAACGTCGCCGCCTCGAAGCTGGCGTCGTCGTTGTGCATGTTCGCGCTCCCCTCGAACTCCGCCGACCGGAACGTCGCGTCGTCGTCGAACTCCGCGTCCGCGAAGGTGCTGTCCTTCTCGAAGCGAAGCTCGTCGAAGTGTGCCTCGCCCTCGAAGCGACAGCTGGAGAAGTCGGACTCCTCGAGGAACCGAGACCGAGAGAAGATCGCCGACGCACCGAACCACGCGTTTCGGAAGGTCCCGTCGTCCTCGAAGACGGTGCGCTCGAACAGCGCCGTCCCCTCGAACTCCACCCCGGAGAAGTCGGCGACGCGGAACTCGGCGAGCTTGAAGTCGGCGCTGTCGCCGAACGTCGCCGCCTCGAAGTCCGCGTCGGTGACCGTGTGCGCGCCGCCCTGAAACTCGACGCCGCGGAAGGTCGCTCCCTCCTCGAACGTCGACTCGACGAAGCTCGCGTCGCTCTCGAACCGGGCCTCGTCGACGGTGACGCCGGACTCGAACGCGATGCCGTCGAAGGAGACCGGCTCGGTGAATCGCGTGAACGACAGGTCGACCGACTCCTCACACAGCGCGTCCTCGAAGCGGGCGCGGCCGAACAGCGACTCCCGGAACGACACGGCCCCCAGGAACCGGGCGTCGTCGAAGCCGGTCTGGCCGAACTCGATCTCGCGGAAGTCCGCTTCGTCGTCGAAGCGGGCCCCGGAGAACGCGGCGTCGTCGTCCTCGTGGTAGTCGCCGACGAACTCGACGCCGAGGAAGGAGACGGGGGCGCTGAACGCCGCGTCCTCGAAGATGGCGTCGTCGTCGAACCGCGCCTCGGCGAACGTCGTCTCGCCCCGGAAGGCGGCGTCCCGGAACCCGCCCTCGCCGGCGAAGCGCGTCGCCTCGAAGTTCGCGGGGCGCTCGAAGACCGCCGCCTCGAAGTTCGCGTACTCGAACTCCGCGCGGTAGAAGTCGGCGTCGCCGCCGAAGGCGGCGTCGGCGAACGTCACGTCGTCGTCGCGGACGTTGTCCCCGCCGTCGAACTCCGCGCCGCGGAAGCTGGCCCGACCGGTGAAGGCCGCGCCGTCGAAGGCGGCGTCGTCGTCGAAGCGACACTCGTCGAAGCTCGCCGCCGCCTCGAACGTCGCGTCCGCGAACGAGAGGTCGTCGTCGAAGCGCGACTCGTCGAAGACGGCGTCGCCGCCGAAGGAGACGCCCGAGAAGTCGCTGTAGCCGAACTGGGCGCCGAGGAAGTCGACGTCGTCGCCGAAGGCGGCGTCGGCGACGGAGAGGTCGTCGTCGTCGACGTTGTCGCCGCCCTGGAACTCGGCGCCCCGGAACGTCGCGGGCCCCGAAACCGTGACCGCCTCGAAGCTCGCGTCGTTCCGGAATCGGGCCTCGTCACAGGACAGCGACGCCAGCGTCGCGTCCGCGAAGCTGACCTCCTCTACGAAGCGCCCCTCGTCGAAGACGAGCTCGTCCGCGGCCGTCAGCCCCGCGAAGTCGGCGAAGCCGACGACCGCCCGTCGGAACGTCGCCGCCGCCTCGAACGTCGCGTCCGCGAACGAGAGGTCGTCGTCTTCGAGGTTGTCCCGCCCGCGGAACTCCGCGCCCGCGAACGTCGCCGGCCCCGCGAACGTCGCCCCCGCGAACGCGGTGTCGCCGTCGAAGCGGGCCTCGGCGAAGTCGGCGCGGCCACCGAACGCCGCCCGGTCGAACGCGGCGTCGCGGTCGAACGCGGCGGACGCGAACGTCGCCGTCGCCTCGAACGTCGCGTCCGCGAACTCCGCGTCGCCGCCGAACGCCGTTCGGTCGAACGTCGCGTCGGCGCCGAACTCGCAGCCGACGAAGTCCGCGTACCGAAAGGCGGCCTTCGCGAACGAGACGGGCGCGTCGAAGCGGGCGTTCTCGAAGCAGGCGTCGTCGTCTAAGAGGTTCGCGTCGCCGCGGAACTCGGCCCCGTCGAACGTCGCCGCGTCGTGAAATCGGGTCTCGCGGAGGGACGTGTCACCGTTGAACCGGACCTCTCGGGCGTCGACTGGGCCCTCGAACGTCGTGCCGACGAGGTCGACATCGCCCTCGAAGACGGCGGCCGTGAGCGTCGCCTCGCCGCGAACGACGGCGCCGGAGAGGTCGACCGGCGCGTCGAACGCGGACTCCGTCCAGTCGATCGCCCCGATCTCTGCGCCCGTGAGGTCGATTCGCTGTTCGAACTCCGACGCGGTGAGATCGAGGGTGCCGGCCACCGTCGCGCCTCTGAGGTCGAGGGGGTGTTTGTCGGCGGCGGCGAGGATCTCGTGGCGGAGCGAGACGTCGCCGAACCGGGCCCCGAAGAGCTGTTTCGCGGTCTTCCCGCGCTCGCCCGCGACCTCCCTGAGCCGGTCGGCGACCGCGTCGTCGTCGACGCCGAGTTCGTCGCGGGCGTCGCTCGACAGGTGGAACACGCAGCGGTCCGCGCCGGCGTGAGCGTCGTGAGGACAGTGCCACACCTCGTCGATTCCGGTGTCGGCCATCCCCGTCGCGTCGTACTCGTCTGGATCGAATCGGTACGTACACCTCCCCTCCATCGGTATGTTGACAGGTCAATGTGAAGACAGGGACTTTAATTTTGGTACTCGCCCGCACGTTTGCGGGCGGGCGCATCAGCACGGCCGCCGCCCCGCCGAACCCGGGTCGGGATCTGTCGGGGCGGTGAGGAGCCCTTTTTACCGCTCTCCCGCGTACTCCCGTCCGTATGCAGACCCACGTCGTGCCGGTCGGCTTCGACTACGACCGCATGATCGCCCCGCTCATCCGGGACCAGTTCGACGTCGACCGGGTGATCCTCCTGGAGGGGACGGTCGGCAGCGAGGCCAACGTCGAGTACTCGCGCAACATCGCCCGGAAGCTCGAACAGGACTTCCGGAACCTGCTCGGCGCCAAGACGGTCCGCGAGCAGTTGGACGACGTGTACGACTACGACGCCGCCTTCGAGCGCGCATACGACCTGATCAACGCGGAGCTCGACCGGGACGAGGGGGTCGGCGACTCCGACGAACGCGAGGTGTGGGTGAACCTCTGTTCGATGCCGCGTCCCGTCTCCTTCGCGTTCGCGACTGCGGCCCACTCGATCATGGTCGAGCGACAGGACGACCGCGACCGGATCCACACCTACTACACCGCCCCGGAGAAGTACCTCGAGACCGAACTCGCCGAGGAGCTGCGGGCGAACCGAGACCTCCTGCAGGAGCTGGTCGAGGACGACGCGGTGGACGACGACCGCGTCGCCGACCGCCTCGCGAGCACCACCGACCTGCTCGCGGAGTTCGACGAGCGCGGCACCACCATCGGCGCGAAGCGCATCGGCGACAGCCACGTGATCGAACTCCCGGTCGCCTCCTTCCAGAACGTCAAGCCGTTCGAGGAGCTCGTGCTGTTCACCCTCGGCGAGCACGGCGAGTTCGAGTCGGTGTCGGAGCTGGCCGAGACGCTCGCCGACGACCTCAACGAGGAGTACACCGACTCCTTCCGCTCGAAGGTGATCTACAACGTCGACCGGCTCGGCCCCGGCGGCAAGGGGTACATCGAGCGCGAGGAGCGCGGGAAGTCCTACCGGACCACGCTCTCTCGGATCGGCGAGCTCTGGGTCCGAGCGCACGCCGGCGAGGACCGGGACTTGGCGTGAGCGACTGCCGGCGCCGATCGGTCGGGGAGGGGCGCGCCCGTCCGCGCGATCGCATCCACCGCTCCGTCGGGTGTCGTGACCGCCCCGTTTTTATCCGTGGGACGGGGAGACACACGCGATGACTCCGGCGCGGGACTCCGACGCGACAGACCGCGACGCCGCCGACCTCGACGGCGACTTCGGCTTCGCCGAGCCGTCGACCGATCAGTCGTTCGAGAACGCGCTGGCGAAGGCCCGCGACGGGAGCCGCCTCTCGGTCGACGACGCGATCGAACTGCTCGCCACGGGGACGGACGCGGACGGGATCGATCCGATCCGCAAAGAGCAGGTCCTCGAACTCGCCGATCGGCGGCGCCGAGAGACGGTCGGCGACGAGGTCACCTTCGTCGCCAACCTCAACAACAACGTCACGACCGCCTGCAACACGGGCTGTCTGTTCTGTAACTTCAAAGACTCCGCGCACGCCTTCGAGGCCGACAGCGACGCCGACCACGCGGGGTTCACCAAGACGCCCGCCGAATCCCGAGCGATCGTCGAGGACGCCCTCGACATGGGCGTCTACGAGGTGTGCTCGGTGTCGGGGCTCCACCCCGCGCTCGCGCTGAACGAGGAGCACCACGAGATCCTCCGGTCGTACGACGACCCCGAGAGCGCGGTGAACTACAAGCCGCCCGCCCGGTACGCCACGGATCCGGGCACCTACCTCGAGCAGATCGAGGCGATGTCGGTCGGCGGGATCCACGTCCACTCGATGACCCCGGAAGAGGCGTATCACGCCGCCCGCGGCACCGACTGGGAGTACGAGACCGTCTACCGCGAGCTGGCCGACGCCGGCCTCGACTCCGCGCCCGGCACCGCCGCGGAGATCCTCGTCGACGAGGTCCGCGACGTGATCTGCCCGGGGAAGATCCGCACCGGCGACTGGGTCGACGCCATGGAGGGCGCGATGGCCGCCGGCCTCGACACCACCGCGACGATGATGTACGGTCACGTCGAGACGGTCGCCCACCGCGCGGAGCATCTGGGGGTGATCCGCGACCTCCAGGACCGCACCGGGCAGATTACGGAGTTCGTTCCGCTCTCCTTCATCCACCAGAACACACCACTCTACCGCCACGGCGTCGTCGAGTCGGGGCCGTCCCGCGACGAGGACGAACTGGTCGTCGCGGTCGCGCGCCTCTTCCTCGACAACGTCGACCACGTGCAGGCGTCGTGGGTGAAGTCGGGCGACGCCCACGGGTTGAAACTGCTTAACTGCGGCGCCGACGACTTCATGGGCACCATCCTCTCGGAGGAGATCACGAAACGCGCCGGCGGCGAGTACGGCGAATACCGCTCGTTCGACGACTACGTCGAGATGATCACGGCGATCGGCCGCGTCCCGGTCGAGCGCTCCACCGACTACCGCAGCCGTCGCCGGATCGATCCCGACGACGGCCCCCACGGACCGCGACTCGGTCCCCGCGCCGACGGCACGCCGATGCTCTCGGATCGGTCGAACGAAGGGCCGGCCCCCGACGGCGACTCCGCGAGCGCCGACGACTGACCCGGCCGGCGGGTCGGCGACCGGTACGGCTCCCAGCGAACGGGAACCACCGGAATACTCTTACCATTGGTACACGTTAACACTCATAGAATGCCCTCGTCAGACGCACCGGCTCCCGGATCGGAAAGCGACGCGCAGTCCGAGGAGGTTGACGGCGGGTCAGAGCGCCGGAGCGCCGCGCTCACCCGCACCGACGAGCGGGTGCTCGCGTATCTCGACGACGCCGGGACCGACTACCCGGCGTTCGTCGCGAGCAACACGGGGCTGTACGTCGACCACGTCGAGTCGCGGCTGGACGCGCTCGACGCGTCGGGGCTCGTCGAGCAGGTGACAGGCGAGGAGGTCTTCCGAGTCACCGACGCCGGCCGCGACGCGCTGCGCGAGGACTGCGCGGCGTGGTCGGACTGACGGGAGCCGACCGGATTTCACCGGGCTACCGCCCGAGATCCGCGTGCGCGGAGGAGAGGTGTCTGGAGCCGAGCGCCGCGAGGAGAGAGAGCTCGCCGGCGAGCGCGCCCACGGCGATCGCCTCCGCGAGCGCGTCGCCGTTGCTGCCGGCGGGGTCGCCGCCGCCGCGGACGCCGAGGACGTCGAGTCCCGCCGCCTGCGTCGGGAGCTTCGTCCCGCCGCCGACGGTCCCCACTTCGAGGCTCGCGAGCGACACGGAGAGGTACAGATCGCCGTCGGGCGTCGTCTCCGCGGTCGTGATCGCGTTCGCGCCCTCGACGACCTGCGCCTCGTCCTGTCCGGTGGCGAGGAACATCGCCGCGACCGCGTTGGCGACGTGGGCGTTAAAGCCGAGCCCGCCCGCCTTCGCGGAGCCGACGAGGTTCTTCCGCGTGTTGATCTCGGCGACCGACTCCGGCGTGGTGTGGAGCCGCTCCTCGACGACCTCGCGGGGGATCTCCACGTCGGCGCTCACGGAGCGCCCGCGCCCCTCGACGGCGTTGATCGCGGCCGGCTTCTTGTCCGAACAGAGGTTCCCGGAGAGCGCGACGAGCGAGGCGTCCGTCTCCGCTTCGATCGCGTCGCAGGCCTCGCGGGTCGCGATGGTGACCATGTTCATCCCCATCGCGTCCTTGGTGTCGTAGCGGAACCGCAGGAAGACGTTGTTGCCGACGACGTACGGCGTCACGTCGAGCAGCTCGCCGTGGCTCGTCGTCGACTCGGCGGCCTCGCGCAGTGTCGCCTCGTTGTCCCGGACCCACGAGACGAGCGCTTCCGCCTCGGCCACGTCGGCGACCCGGAAGACCGGCGCGCGGGTCATCCCGCTCTTCGTCACGCGCGCGGTCGCCCCGCCGGCGTCGTTGACGACCGAGCACCCCCGGTTGATCGAGGCGACCAGCGCGCCCTCCGTGGTCGCCATCGGGAGGTAGCGCTCGCCCGAGAGCGCGCCGCCGTCGACCGCGACCGGGCCCGCGACGCCCATCGGCACCTGCACGGCGCCGACCATGTTCTCGATGTTCGACCCGTGGGCGTCGGCGGCGTCGAACGCGTACTCCCCGAGGGCGTCGACGTCCGCGTCGGCCGTCTCGCCGACGAGACGGCGTCGGGCCGCCGCGGCGGTGTCGGCGTCGGCGTGCTCTTCGAGCTCGTGGAAGCGCACGTCGCCCTCGCGAACGCGGTCGGCGAGCGACGCGGGAGTTGGTTCGGTCATGACCGGGTGTCCTCCCGGCGCGTGCTAATGGCTATCGGTTCCGGCGGCGCTAGAGGGGGTCTGCGACTCGGCACGACCGGCGTGTGTGGCAGAGCAGGCGATCGGCGGGAGCGACCCTACTGACGAGAGCGACAAGAGCGACGCGGCCAACGAGACCGGCGAGACCGATGAAACCGACGCGACCTACCGGCCGACGAACCCGGAGAGCCGATCGCGGAGCGACTCGCCGCCGAGTTTGAGGTAGTAGGCGTCGCCCCCGTCCTCGTAGTAGTTGTCGATCCGGCGGACGACCTCGAAGCCGAGGTGTTCGTAGAAGCCGAGCGCTCCGGTGTTGGTCGTGCGGGCGTGGCAGGTGACCGACCGGTTCTCCTCGGCCACGTCGGCGATGAGGCGTTCGGCGTGGCCGCGTCCGCGGTGATCGGGGTGGACCGCGAGAAAGAGGACGTAGCCGTCGCGCCGCACGGAGGCGAACGCGACGACCGCGTCGTTCTCGACGAGCAGGTGTGTCGTGGAGCGGCGGTAGGCGTCGACGAAGAAACCCCGCCGCTGTCGGAGGACGCCCTCTTCGGACCGGATCCGCTCTTTGAGCTCCCACGCCTCTGTGGCGTGGTCGGCCTCGCCGGGCGGTTCCGTCCGCTTTTCCACGTTGACGCTCACTGCAGAAGGCTAACACGCCAACAGGATATAACTCCACCGCCACCGGGCACGGTTGCAGTCGGACGCGGCCCGCGTGGCCGGGACGCGACTCTCGTGGCCGGGACGTGGCTCGCGTGACCGTTCCGATCGCGCCCGTCCGCACGGCGACGGAAACGTTTTGTCGCGCTCGGCCGTCGATGCGGTAATGATCGACCCGTCACCGGCGGGCCGGAAGCGACTCCGCCGCGCGTTCCTCACCGGCGTCGCCGTCATCGTCCCCTCCGTCATCACGCTGGTGGTGCTCAGCGTGGTGTTCAACGCGATCTACAACTATCTGGACGCGTTCTCGTCGACGATCGTGCCGGTGTTGCCTCCGGCGACGCTCCCGATCAGCAGGGAGGTGGCCATCGAGATCGCGACGCCGATCGTGTTCGTCGCGTCGATCCTCGTGCTCGGGATCCTCGTCGAATCGACGCGGTACGGGGAGCTCGCGGTCGAGTACGCCCACTACGGTATCGAGCAGATCCCGGGCGTCGGGTCGGTGTACCAGGGGTTCAGACAGATGAGCGACGCCATGCTGGAATCGGACACCGGCAACTTCCGGGACGTCGTCCTCGTCGAGTTCCCCACCGGGGGGAGCTACACGCTCGCGTTCGTCACGAGCGAGACGCCGGCGTCGATCGCCGACCGGGCTGACGGGGGCGAGATGCGGTCGCTGTTCATGCCCATGGCGCCGAATCCGGTGATGGGCGGCCACGTCGTGTTCGTCCCCGAACACCGGATCGTCGACGTGGACCTCACGGTCGACGAGGGGATCCGGGCGATCGTGACGAGCGGCGTCGCGCTCAGCGGCGAGGGAGCGGACGCAGACGCGGGCGGGCTCTCGCCCGAGGAGCTCAAGCGGATCGGCGCGCAGAATCGGATCGGCTCGGAGTTCCGGTCCGAGTACGACACGCAGACCGGGACCGAGACCAGGACCGACACCGGGACGGACACCGAAACTGAGACCGAGACGGATACCGGAACCGAGGCCGACACCGGAACCGAGGTCGAACACTCGAGCCGAGACGGGGGGAACGAGTCATGAGTCACACGCTCCGAGAACACACGGCCGACGTGGCGGTCGAGGCGACCGCGCCGACACTCGCGGCGCTGTTCGAGGCCGTCGCCGACGGGCTCACCGCCGCGAGCTGCGAGGCGGTCCCCGAGCAGGGAGACCGCTTCGAGTTCACCGTGACCGCCGAGAGCCGCGAGGCGCTGCTGTTCGACTACCTCGATCAGCTGATCTACGAGCGCGACGTGCGGCTCGTCCTCCCCGCCGACCACCGGTGTACGGTGTCGCGGTCGGGCGACGCTGCGGGAGGTGACAGCGCGGCGTGGACCGCCGAGGCGACGGCTCGCGGCGTCCCCCTCGACGCCGTCGCGGCCCGAGAGATCAAGGCGGTCACGTACTCCGAGATGACCCTCGAACGCCGCGGCGACGAGTGGTACGCGTACGTCGTGTTCGACGTGTGACGGCCGCCGGCGAGCGAACCGGGTGACGGCGGGGGACCGGCCGACTCGCGCCCGCTGACGCAACGCCCTTCTCCCCCCGCGCCAAACGCCGGGGTATGACCACGCGCGAGTTCGACGGGATCCGGCTGGAGAAAGTGCGCGAGCACGTCTGGGAGATCCCCCGCGAGGGCGACATGAACGTCCCCGCGCGGGTGCTCGCCAGCGAGAGCCTGCTGGAGGAGATCGGCGAGGACGACTCGCTCCAACAGCTGAAAAACGCCACGCACCTGCCCGGGATGGCCGAGCCGGCCCTGTGTATGCCCGACGGCCATCAGGGGTACGGCTTCCCCGTCGGCGGCGTCGGCGCGATCGACGCCCGGACCGGCTGTATCTCGCCCGGCGCGGTCGGCTACGACATCAACTGCGGCGTCAGGATGGTCCGGACGAACCTCACCTACGACGACGTGCGCGGCCGCGAGTCCGAGCTCGTCGACGCGCTCTTCGAGGCGGTCCCGTCCGGACTCGGCGGTGGCGGCGTCATCGGCGGCGACGCCGACGCGATCGAGGGCGCCCTCGAACGCGGCGTCGAGTGGGCGGTCGAGGCGGGGTACGGGATCGAGAGCGACCTCGCGCGCTGCGAGGACGAGGGGCGACGGCCCGACGCGCGGCCGGAGTACGTCTCGCAGAAGGCGATGGACCGCGGACGCAACCAGATGGGGTCGCTCGGCTCCGGGAACCACTTCCTTGAGGTCCAGCGCGTCACCGACGTGTTCCGCGAGGGGGTCGCCGAGGAGTACGGCCTCCGCGAGGACGGCATCGTCGTCCTGATCCACTGCGGGAGCCGCGGGCTGGGCCACCAGACCTGCAACGACTACCTCCGGCGGATCGAGAAGGAGCACGGCGACCTGCTCGCCGACCTGCCCGACAAGGAACTCGCGGCCGCGCCCGCCGGCTCCGAGCTGGCCGAGGAGTACTACGGCGCGATGGGCGCGTGCATCAACTTCGCGTGGGTGAACCGCCAGCTGATCACCCACCAAGCCCGCGAGACGTTCGGCGAGGTGTTCGACGCCGATCCCATCGACGATCTCGGGATGGAACTGCTGTACGACGTGGCGCACAACATCGCCAAGAAGGAGACCCACGAGGTCGGCGTCGACGCCGACGGCCGCCCCGCGGTGGGCGACGAGGCGGTCGACCGGACGGAACGGGAGCTGTACGTCCACCGCAAGGGCGCGACCCGCGCGTTCCCCGCGGGCCACGACGACGTACCCGAGGTGTATCGCGACGCCGGCCAGCCCGTCATCATTCCCGGAAGCATGGGCGCCGGCTCGTACGTGCTCCGCGGCGGCGCCGAGTCGATGTCGGTCTCGTTCGGCTCCACCGCCCACGGCGCCGGGCGGCTGATGAGCCGGACGCAGGCGAAACAGGAGTTCTGGGGCGGCGACGTGCAGGACGACCTCGAAGCCGGCCAGCAGATCTACGTGAAGGCGCAGTCCGGCGCCACCATCGCCGAGGAGGCGCCCGGCGTCTACAAGGACATCGACGAGGTGATCCGCGTCAGCGACGACCTCGGCATCGGCGACAAGGTCGCGCGGACGTTCCCGGTGTGCAACATCAAGGGGTAGATCGGTTGGAGCGGCCGGTCAACGCTCCCGCTTCGCTTCCCGACCGAGGCGCTCCTCGACCGCAGTCACCTTCTCCGCGGCGGTCCCGTCGCTCGTCCGCTTGTCGTCGACCTTCAGCACCGTCGAAACGCGGTCGCCGTCGACGGCGTCGTGGGCGGCTGCGGCCGCCGCGAACAGTGTCTCGGCGTCGTCGGCCTCGATCACGGTTCCCATCGGGTTCGTCTCGTAGCTCACGTCGAACTCGTCGAGCGCGGCGACGGCCTTCGCGACCTCGCCGGCCATGCTCTCCTCGATCACCGGCGCGACGCTCAACAGCGCGATGACGGTCATGCCCGATCGTCCGCGCCGGGAGCACTTAAAATCGGACCGCGACGCGGCGGGAGTCGCCCCGGCGGCTCCCTCAGTCGAGCGCGTCCCGGAGGAACGAGAGCTGATGGCCGATCGCCGGCTCGAAGTCGTCGCCGAACGGGGAGAAGTGGTCCGCGGGCATGGTGACGACGGTCCCGCGCGATAACGCCTCGCCCGCGTCGACGACGGCCTCGCTGTCGACGATCGCGTCGTCGGTGCCGGCCAGGAGCAGCGTCGGCGCTCGGATCTCGTCGAGCTGCGTCACCGGGCGGTAGCCGACGAGCCCCAGCAGCGACCGCGCGGGCGTCTCGTTGCGCCACGCCGACTCGCGGTCGACCAGATCGAGGTACTTCCGCTTCGTCCCCGGCTCCGTGATCGCGGCGAGCTCCTCGGCGGTGCCGACGATCGGGACCGTTCGACCGCGACCGAATCGGTGACCGAGCAGGTCGCGGACGCCCGCCACCCCGGAGCGCGCGAGATAGCGCCCGCCGCGCCGCCGGGCGATCGCTCGCCCGTCGAGCATCGGGACCGCGCCGATCACGGCGTCGGGATCGCGCCGCTCCGCCGCGAGCGTGAGGACGTGCGCGGCCGACAGCGACGCGCCCCACAGCACCAGCCCGCGCCCGACCGCGTCGACCCGACGAACGCGGTCGATCGCGGCGGCGTAATCCGCGCGCTGCCCCTCGGGATCGACGAGCTGCGAGTCCCCGTCCGACGCGCCGAACCCGCGGTAGTCGAAGAGGAACGCCGCGTAGCCGGCGTCCGCGAACCGCTCCGCGACCGCCGGGTAGCCGAAGCTCCGCTCCGCGCCGAGCCCCGGCGCCATCACGACGACCGGCGGGTCCTCGCCGTCGCCGCCCGGCAGGTACAGCGTGCCGCGGCAGGTGTCGCCGTCGGCGTCGAACGCGAGCTCGCGGGTGGCGAACCGCTCGCGCGGCGGGCGGCTGAGCCGTCGCTGCGCCCGGTTCACCGGGTCCCGACGGGTCACGCTTCGTCCCCGGCGTCGGCGGGCTCGCCGTCCGCGGCCGATCTGTCCGCGACCGATCCGTCGGCGTCGGCGGGCTCGTCAGCGTGGGTCAGCGTCTCCAACACGCGCGTCGAGAACTCGGTCTCGCTGATCTCGTAGGAGAGGAGCGCCTCGAACCACGTCGCCTTCGCGTGCCACGTCCCGAGCACGTCGCCCGGCGAGCGGACCACGGTCGCCTCGACGCGGACAGGGTCCCACGCGTCGGCCTCGGCGCGGTCGAGGAGCGCGTTGAGCGCACGCCCGATCTCGCCGTGGTGCACCTCGCGGCCGGGGAAGGCCGTCATGTACGTGAGATCCAGCGGATCGCCCCCCTCGACGGCCTCGACGCTGATCCCGTAGCTGCGGAGCGTCGGCTCCACCTCGGTCGTCCGCTCGTCGCCGGTCATACGCGACCCACGTCCGGGCGAGATAAATCGGTACCGGCGTCCGAGCGGCGCAGTCGCTCAACGCGTGAGAAACGATTCGTTTGAAGAGCCGCGGACGGGGGGAAGGCCGTCGTGGGAGACGGCCAGGATCGGTTTTGTCAGAGGCACACGATTATCCCGCGCGGCCACTCGGTAGTATTCCACGATATTATATAAACTCTCGGGAGGGGCCGAAATCGGTGATCGGTCGGGCCAAAACCGACCTCCGGTCCGCGGTCGACTCTCCGATTTCGGCTACTCTTTATCAGTGTCGCGTCACAGGATCTGATATGCTTCGGGGGACGGTGACCGCGCTGACGCGCTCGACGGACACGAGCGGCGTCTTCGTCGTCGGCGGGGTGCTGACGCTGCTGACGTGGGTCCTCACTCCGGCGTGGATCGCCGGCACGCTGTTTTTCCCGCCCCTCGTCCTGCTCGCGCCGCTGGCGCTCGCGCCCGCGTTCGTCGCCCGCGGCTACTTCGTCCGCGTCCTCGCGGCCGCCATCGAGAGCGGGAACGCCGACGGCGCACCGCCCGTCGTCGCGTGGAACGTCCTCTACCGGGACGGCATCAAATCCGCGCTCGTGAGCGCCGTCCTGCTCGCGCCGCTGGCGCTGGGACTCGGGCTCGCGGCGCTCGCCGCCGGGATCCTCGGAAGCGGCGCCGTCGACCCCGCTCCCGCCGTCACCGCGGTCCGAGGTGCCCTCGGTGAGGGCGGAGTAGCCGCCGTCGGCGGTGTGGCCGGCGGACTCGTCGGGACGGTCGCGATGGCGTACCTCCTCGCGTTCGCGTACGTCAGGCCGGCGGCGCTCGCGGCGTTCGCCGCCTCCGGGCGCCTTCGCGACGGCTTCCGTCCGGGCCGGGTCGCCGGCGTCGCCGGGTCGGGATCGTACGCCACCGCGTGGGTCGTCGCGGCCGCGACGCTGGGGGCGGGCTACGCGCTGGCGGGGCCGTTCGTCCCGCTCGTGGTCGGCCTCGGGCTCGTCTTCGTCGTCCGCGTCGTCGCGTACGGACTGTACGGTCGGGGCGCGGGGGCGACGCTGTCGGTCGCCGACCCGGGAGCCGAAGGCGAGGCGAGCGAGACGAGCGAGTCGACCCGGACGGAAGCGGCCGATCGGTCGCTCGATCGGGGGCGTCATTCGACGCCAGAAGTGCCGCCGCCGGTCCAGATCGGGCGGTCGGTCTCGATCGGTGAGCGGCAAGCCGGCAGGGCCGGCGTCGACGGTTCTGTGCCAGACGGCGCCGTATCAGGCGGCACCGTGCCAGACGGCTCCGGTGGCGCCCTCGGGGCCGACGGCGGGTTCGACTGGTATGCGGCGGGGGGAGAGTCGAACGAGCGCGCCAGGGACGGGGCGGCCGACGACGGGGATCGAGCCCGCGGCGCGGCCGCCGACGACACGTCCGCCACCGACGAGGCGCCCGGCGGCGACAATGCGCCCGCCACCGACGAGGCGTTCGAGTGGAGCGTCGAGGTCGCCGAGCCAGAAGACAAGAGTTGATACGCGGCCGGGGCGACGGTCGGGTATGCGCATCTCCGAACGGGGGTACGGCGAGGAGGGCCGAGAGCGGCTCACGCTCGTCCCCGAGAACGTCGACGACCTCTGGCACCTCGCGCACGTCCTCGAACCGGGCGACCTCGTCGAGGGCGACACCACCCGTCGGATACAGCGGAACGACGATCAGATGCGGGACACCGGCGGCCAGCGCGAACACCTGTTCGTCACGCTCGAAGTCGACGACGTGGAGTTCGCCCGGTTCGCCAACCGGCTCCGCGTGTCGGGCGTGATCGTCGGCTGCTCGCGCGAGGACCAGCTCAACGCCCATCACACGATCAACGTCGAGGAACACGACGAGATCACGGTGGAGAAACACTTCAAGCCGGACCAGACCGAGCGGCTGGAGGAGGCGACCGAGGCCGCCGAGAACCCCGACGTGGCCATCGCGACCGTGGAGGAGGGCGCCGCCTACGTCCACACCGTCCAGCAGTACGGCACCGAGGAGTACGCCTCGTTCACGAAGCCGACCGGGAAGGGCGACTACTCGCGGCCGCGCGAGGAGCTGTTCGCCGAGCTGGGCGAGGCCCTCGCGCACCTCGACGCCGACGCCGTGATCCTCGCGGGACCGGGGTTCACGAAGCAGGACGCGCTCGACTACATCACAGAGGAGTACCGCGACCTGGCCGACCGGATCACCACGGTCGACACCTCGGCCGCCGGCGACCGCGGAGTCCACGAGGTGCTCAAGCGCGGCGCGGTCGACGAGGTCCAGAAGGAGACCCGGATCGCCAGGGAGGCGACGCTCATCGACGACCTCACCGCCGAGATCGCGCAGGGCGCGAAGGCGACCTACGGCCCCGAAGACGTGGCCGAAGCCGCCGAGTTCGGCGCGATCGAGACCCTCCTCGTGGTCGACGACCGGCTCCGGCAGGAGCGGCAGAACGAGGGCGACTGGGAGATCGACGTCAACGAGGTGATCGAGTCGGTCGAACAGCAGGGCGGCGACGTGGTCGTCTTCTCCTCGGAGTTCGACCCCGGCCAGCAGCTCTCCAACCTCGGCGGGATCGCCGCGATCCTGCGCTACCGACTGCAGTGAGGGACGCTGGCGGCGACCGGGCCGCGTCCCGTTGCGCCGGAAAACACTTACCGGTCGTGGCGGCACATCACCCATGCGACGGCGTACCCTCCTCCAAGGCGCGGTCCCCCTCTGCGTGGGGCTTGCCGGCTGTTCGGGGTCGGTCTCCGATTCGTCAATGCTCTCCCTGACGGTGTTCAACCACTCCGAGGTCCCGTACACGGTCGAGGTGACGCTGTTGCGGGCGGACGGATCCGACTCCAGAAGCGATGCCAGAGCGTTCTCGGGAGCGATCGACGTCGACCCGGGCGGCCAAGCGGTCCGTGACGCGGTCGCCGAGCGACGGCCGTACCTCGTCGAGTACGGCCTCTACGAGGAGAACAGCGATCTGACGGATCAGGACCACGTCCACTACTACCCGGACGACGGGAACGAGAGCGACACGCTGTCGTTCGACATCGATTCGTCGGGAACGCTGACGCGGCGGTGAGGGGTCCACACCCCCGTCAGATCGCGGATCGGGCGAGAAGGCGGTGCTACTCGCCGGTCAACGCCTCGCTCGCGGGCGCGAAGGCGATCGTCTGTCCCCGGCCCGCCTCGCTCGCTCGCTCGTAGAGCATGTGCGCGGCAGCGACCGTCTCGACGCCGCTCCCGCCCGAGTCGAAGACGGTCACCTCGTCGTCGCTCGTTCGACCGGGGTGATCGCCGGCGACGACCTCCCCGAGGTCGGCGGCGACGTGATCCTCGTCGATCAGCCCCGCCTCGACCGCCGCGAGGAACGAGCCGGCGTCCTGCGCCGCCCGCGCCCGGAGGTCGGGGACGTACGTCGCCCGCGCGACGAGCTCGGGCGGGAGCTCGTTCTTCTTCGGGTGGTACTGCCCCATCGCGGTGACGTGGGTGCCGGGCTCGACGTCGCCGTCGTCGATCACGGGCTCGCTCGCGGTGGTCGCGGTGATGACCACGTCGGCGCCGGCGAGGGCCTCGCTCGCGCTCCCGACCGCCGACACGTCGGCGTCGAGTCGGTCGTCGAACGACTCGGCGAACGCCTCGCGGTGCTCCGCGGTCGGAGAGAAGACGCGCACCGCCTCGAACTCGCGGACGGTCGCGGTCGTGGCGAGCTGACCGCGGGCCTGCGCGCCGCTCCCGATCACGGCGATCTCGGTCGCGTCGGCGCGGGCGAGCGCGTCCACCGCGACCGCCCCCGCGGCGCCGGTCTTGAAGGGGTTCATCGAGGCGCCGTCGAGGAGCGCCAGCGGCTCGCCAGACTCGGCGTCGAACAGCGGCGTCATGAACCAGGCGTCGCCCGCGCCGAAGCCGGCGGAGTAGGTGTACCCCCCCATCGCGCCGGTCTCGGGCAGCAGCGCGGCGTAGGTGGTGAACATCCCGGGGGGATCGCGGTTGAACAGCTTCGTCCGGGGCTCCGCGGGCGCGCCCTCGCCGATCTGGCGGTAGGCGTCGCGGACGACCGCGACGTAGTCGGCCGGCTCGGCGAGGTCGTCGACCTCGGCGCTCGTCAGGAACAGGGCGTCGGTCATATCGGGCCGGTCGGGCGCGAGGAACTAAATCCCATAGGGAACCGGAACTCGCGGGCGGCCGTCGTCAGTCGGTCCGTCTCGACGACCGGGTGCCGTCAGTCGGCGCCGCCGGTCCGCGATCTATCAGTCCGCGATCTATCAGTCCGTGATCGGCCGGTCCGCAATCCCCCGATTCGTGATCGACCGCCAGAGCGCTCCGCGGGGCGATCGGTCCGGACGCGGGGGTCGCCCGTGACTGGGGCCTTGACGAACACCGCGTGGGCCATGACGGCTCCCGCGGCGAGTGCGCCCCCGAGGAGCGCGGCCGTCAACGACAGTCCGACCAGGTTCAGAGCGGCTGTCACGCCGATCAACGCCGCCGGAATGAGCCCGAGAACGTAGTCGTAGTACCCAGTCATGCTCCATACGACAGTACGGCAAAATCGCTATTAAATCTTGTTCGGGGTTCTGTGTGGCTCTCCAAGAGGCCACGTCAAACGTTTCTATAACTTATGCGAGCGAGGTCGGTGCAGGCGAGGAATAACGGCGTGTCGGCTCGGCCCTCGAAGCGTAACCGCGACCGCCGCTCGAAAAAACGTGACCGCCTATCGGAGCTTGAAGTACAGCGCGCGCCAGCCGCCGAGCGCGACCGATCCGAGAACGAGCATGACCACCGCGAACGCGGGCGCGGCGCTCCCGCGGAAGACGAAGTGGCGAAGCGCCAAGCCGACGACCGCGGCCGGGATCCACGACCGGATCACGAGCGGGATCGACGACTTCGCGGTCTCGACCGCCCCGGCCGAGTACGCGCCGATCAGGGGTGCGACGATGGCCCAGCCGATCAGGAACGGCGCGAACACCTCCAGCAGGTACAGGGGGTTCGAAGACAGGAACTCGACGGTGCTGTGGTTGAGCGCGCCGACCGTCAATAAGACGATCAGCGCGATCAGGTCACCGACCGCGAGGGGTGCGGCGTCGCGGTCGAGTCGTGTTGCGAGGAACGACGAGTCGTCCATGTCGACCCGTCGGAGCCCCCCCTACTTTGTACGTACGGATTCGGTCGGGCAGTCGGGGCGCCGCCGGCCGGCGCGGCGCTACTCGTACAGCGGGTGCTCTTCGCAGAGTTCGACGACGCGCTCGCCGACCTCGTAGATCACGTCGTCGCTGTCGACGTTGTCGACGACGCGGTGGATGAGGTCGCCGACCTCCTCGATCGCCGCGGCGTCGAAGCCGCGGGTCGTGAGCCCGGCGGTGCCAGCGCGGATCCCCGACGGGTTGAACGGCGAGCGCGTCTCGCCGGGGACCGTGTTCCCGTTGAGGACGATGTTCGCGGCCGCGAGCGCGTCGGCGGCGTCGCCGCCCGGCAGGTCCGGGTGCGAGTCGCGGAGGTCGACCAGCACGAGGTGGTTGTCGGTGCCGCCGGAGACGAGGGTGAAGCCGTGGTCCTGAAGCGTCTCGGCGAGCACGTCGGCGTTGTCGACCACGTTCTGCGCGTACTCGTCGAACGAGGGGTCGAGCGCCTCCTTGAACCCGACCGCCTTGCCGGCGACGTTGTGCATCAGCGGGCCGCCCTGCCCGCCGGGGAACACGGCCTTGTCGATGTCGTCGGCGAACTGCTCGTCGCACAGCACGATCCCGCCGCGGCCGGCGCGGATCGTCTTGTGCGTCGAGCCGGTGACGAAGTCGGCGACGCCGACGGGCGAGGGGTGGACGCCCGCGGCGACGAGCCCGGTGATGTGAGCGATGTCGGCGAGGTGGTAGGCGTCGACGGCGTCGGCGGCCGCCTGAATCTCCTCCCAGTCGACCGTGCGCGGGTACGCGGAGTAGCCGGAGACGATGATGTCCGGCTCGAACTCCTCGGCGGCCTCGCGGAGCCCCTCGTAGTCGATGTAGCCGGTGTCGGCGTCGACCTCGTACTGCTCGACCTCGTAGATCTGCCCGGTGAAGTTCGCGGGGTGGCCGTGCGAGAGGTGCCCGCCGTGGTTCAGATCCAGCGAGAGGATCTTGTCGCCGGGGTCCAAGACGGCGTAGTAGACGGCCTGGTTCGCCTGCGTCCCGGAGTGCGGCTGGACGTTGACGTGCTCTGCGCCCCACAGCTCCTTCGCGCGCTCGATCGCGAGCTCCTCGACCTCGTCGGCGTACTCGCAGCCGGCGTAGTACCGCCCGCCCGGGTAGCCCTCGGCGTACTTGTTGGTGAGGACGCTCCCCTGCGCCTCCAGTACCGCCTCGCTGACGTGGTTCTCGCTGGCGATCATCGCAAGCGTCTGCTCCTGCCTGTCGCGCTCGCCGTCCAGCGCGTCGGCGACCGCGGGATCGACCTCCCGGACGTGCTCGTGGTCCATGTAGAAACCCCCGTTCGATCACGCATTAATCCTTGCGTCACGTCGGTGGTCGCGCGACGCCCCGGCCGAGCCGCCCGGCACGGTCTCACCCGGGCGGAACGGGGGCGATCGGTGAAAACATCGTATTCCCCATTTTCGAGGGTTTCGGCGGCTGATAACCCGTTGTTCACCCTCCTAATCCCGTTAATATTAAATACGCAACTGGCTTTTATCCGGAGAGATAGATGGTGTCAAATTTACTGGAGGCGGACGTCGAGAACGTCCTCGACGCGGCGTTCGAGGGGGACGACGAGGAGCTGTTCGTCGTCGACCCCTCTCCGGAGACGATCGTATCGCTGGTCGAGGCGGCGATCGGTCGTGACGACCTGCCGGAGATGTCGATGCTCGTCGACGAACGGACGCTGAAGAGCGTCATGGAGGACTTCCTCGTGGCGTCGAAGGCGGCAGACCTCGTCGCCGACGGCGCGCTCCACCTCCGCGTCCTCGACGACGCCGTCGACAACGCGCTGTTCGTCTCCCCGTCGCGGGTCGTCGTGCTCGTGAGCACCGACGACCACGTGGCCGCGCTCGCCTCGAACGACGAGGAGTTCGTCGACGAGGTGTTCGAGACCCACAGCGACGCCTTCGACGACGCCGAGACGTACGGCCTCCGCACCCCCGCGATCAGCCGGGTCCGGGAGACGATGGCGGCCGAGATCGGCGAGGCGACCCGCGAGGACTTCGACGCCGTGCTCGCCTCGATAAACTCCGCCCGAGGCGA
This sequence comes from Halorubrum sp. FL23, assembly GCF_052439115.2. Taxonomy (NCBI): domain Archaea; kingdom Methanobacteriati; phylum Methanobacteriota; class Halobacteria; order Halobacteriales; family Haloferacaceae; genus Halorubrum; species Halorubrum sp. FL23. The sequence goes on along the minus strand of NZ_JBQVRO020000007.1, from coordinate 59,493 downwards.
CGACGGCGGGCTGGACGAGGTGACCGTCTCCCTGCTCGTCGCCGCGAAGAACGACGTGCTCTTGTACGACATCTCGAAGTGGGGCGAGGACGTCGGGATCGCTTCGAAGGCGACGTTCTCCCGGACGAAGACCCGACTCGAGGACCTCGGGATCATCGACACGGAGAAGGTCCCGATCGACGTCGGTCGTCCCCGTCTCCGGCTCAAGCTCGGCGACGAGCGCCTCCAGGGCCTCGACGCCGCCGCGCTCGCCGACGAAGTCGCGGAGATGCTGGCGTAGCCGACCGACGTCGAAGGGTGGGCGCCGCCCGTCGCGACACCGTCACCCGCGGCTTTTTTTCGCTCCTTCGCCTCGGAAGGGACATGGACATCGGACTTGTCGGCGACGGCCCCGCGGCCGAGGCCGTCTCGGCCGCGCTCGGCGACGTCGACGTGAACGTGATGCCCGTCGAGGTGGGGCTGCTCGACGGGTTCGACCTCGCGGTCGTGATCGACACCGCCGGCTCGGAGACGTTCGCGACCGCCGACGAGCACCTCGACCGCTGGGTCGCGATCGAGGTCGGCGGGCTCGGCGGCGTCGCCGTCTCGGCGGTCGACGCCGCGGTGACCGCCTTCGACGAGACCTGCTACGACTGCCTCCGCCGACGCGTCGCGAGCGGCGGGGCCGAGGCGGCCGACGCGCCGACCGGCCGGCGATCGGCCGTGCGCTACGCCGGCGCGGTGGCCGGACGCCGCGTCATCCGGCTGCTCGCCGGCGACCCGGTAGGCGACACGGTCGCGGAGGTGCCGGGCGCCGAGCGGACCCTCTTCCCGGTCCCGGGGTGCGGCTGCGGGGACGACCCGGGCGACGCGCTGCCCCGCGAGGGCGAAGAGCGGTCGCTGTCTGACGCGGTCGACCGCGCGGAGCGGGCGGTCGACCCCCGGGTCGGCCCGCTCTCGGAGGTCGGCGAGCAGGAGTCGTTCCCCGTGCCCTACTACGTCGCGCGCGTCGCCGACACGACGCCGTTCTCGGACGCGCGGGCGGCCGAGTTCGGCGGCGGCGTCGACGCCGGCTGGGACGCCGCGTTCATGAAGGCGCTCGGCGAGGGGTTGGAGCGGTACGCCGCCGGAGTGTACCGGGAGGCGTCGTTCACGCGCGCGCCGGCGGCGAACGTCCCGAACCCAGTCACTCCCGACGCGTTCGTCCGCCCCGAGAGCGCGGAGTCGTACGCCCGCGAGGACCGGCTCCCGTGGGTGACCGGCGAACACCTCGGCACGGGCGAAGCCGCGAGCCTACCCGCGGAGTTCGTCGGCTTCCCGCCGCCGGAGAATCGGTATCGCCCCGCGATCACGACCGGGCTCGGCCTCGGCAACTCCGGGCCGCACGCGGCGCTGTCGGGGCTCTACGAGGTCATCGAGCGCGACGCGACGATGACCAGCTGGTACTCGACGGCCGACCCGCTCGGGATCGAGGTCGACGACGAGGGGTTCGCGGAGCTCGAGAAGCGCGCCCGCGCCGAGTCGCTGTCGGTGACCCCCCTCCTCGTCACGACCGACATCGACGTGCCCGTCGTCGCGGTCGGCGTCCACCGCGAGGGCGACTGGCCCCGCTTCGCGGCGGGCTCCGGCGCCGACCTCGATCCCACCGCCGCGGCCCGGAGCGCGCTCGCGGAGGCGCTGCAGAACTGGGTCGAACTCCGGTCGATGGGGGCCGACGCGGCCGCCGAGCAGGGCGCGGCGATCGGTCGCCACGCCGACTTCCCGGCGGAGACGCGGGCGTTCTTCGATCCGGAGGCGACCGTGCCCGCCGCGTCGCTCGGCGAGCCCGACCGCTCGGGCGCCGACGAGTTGGCCGCCGTCGTCGAGCGCGTGGAGACGGTCGGGCTGGAGCCGTACGTCGCGCGGACGACGACCCGAGACCTCGCCGCGCTCGGCTTCGAGGCGGTCCGCGTGCTCGTCCCCGGCGCGCAGCCGCTGTTCACGGGCGACCCGTTCTTCGGCGACCGCGCCGGCGACGTGCCGCGGTCGATGGGGTTCGAGCCCGATCTCGAGAAGGAGTACCACCCGTTCCCGTGACCCGTCGGGGGGCCCGGGCGCGAACACGTCGAGCCCGCTTGCCACATCCGGCCGGTTTAAGCCGCTCCCGGCCGCTCACTCGCGCATGGACGTACTTCCGGACGCGGACGTGGAGGCTGTCGAGGCGGTCGACGGCGTGTTTCTCACGCAGGGCGCCGCCGGCGAGGAGACGAGCATCCAGCGGTTCGCCATCGATCCCGGCGCCGCGGTCCCCGAGCACGACCACCCGCACGAGCAGGTCGGCGTGATCACCGAGGGGACGATCACCTTCGTCGTCGACGGCGAGGAGCGCGTCGTCGAGGCGGACGACACGTACGTGATCCCGGGCGGCGAGCCGCACGCGGCGCGCAACGACGGCGACGAACCGGTCGTCGGCTACGACATCTTCTCGCCGCCGCGGACGAACCCGGACTGGCAGGAGTAATCGTCCGGGCCGGCGGTGGCAGATCTTGCGGTGGCGCGTGCCGGTGAGCAGCCGTCAGGCTGCGAATCGCACGCGCGAGGGAGCGGTGAGCGCTCGGAGAGCGCGAACCGCGAGGCTGGGGAGGCGTGAGGTGCGGTCGCTGTGCGGGTGGGACTCAAAGGGGCAGCCGCGAGGGCGAAGACGGGCGACGCAAGCACTGCAGGGAGCGAACAACGTGAGCGACCGAAGCGCGCAGCGAGCCCATCGAGTCCTCGCGGCTGGGGCTTTGGAGGAGTTCACCGCCTACCCGGCGTCAGCGATCACTTATAAGCGAGCGGCTGGGGCTTTGGAGGGGTTCATCGACGATCCGCCAGCAACCGCGTATACGCGGCCGCGTCAATCGCGACGCGTCTATCCACGGTCCACGTACCGAGGCAACGCCCGCCACTGTCACGCACCCTTTATCAGTCCGTCCCGAAGCGGGGGGCATCCATGCCACGGGTGAGCGCCGGGGCGCGGCTTCACTTCGGCTTCTGTAACCTCAGCCTCTCGCACGAGCGGCTGTACGGCGCCCTCGGACTCGGACTCGCGGAGCCGCGGGTCGTCGTCGACGCGGAACGGGCGGAAGCGGTGAGCGTCGAGGTCGAGCCGTCGGCCGCAGATCCGGCCGTCCGCGACGAGGTGCGCGAGTACGCCGCTCTCGCCGCCGACCTCCTCGGTGTCGGCGGCGCTCGAATCGCGGTCCGCCGGACCCTTCCGCGCCACGCCGGCCTCGGGAGCGGCACGCAACTGGCCGCGGCGACGCTCGCAGGGGTCGCGGCCGCCCACGGACGGGACCCCCGAGTCCGGGAGCGCGCGCCGGCGCTCGGTCGCGGCGGGCGCTCTGGCGTCGGCGTCGCGACGTTCGAGGCCGGCGGGTTCGTGCTCGACGCCGGCCACCCCACCGCGCGGTTCACCACCGACCGGCCGGCCGACGGCGAGTGGACCGTGCCGCCGGTGGCCGCCCGCCACGCCGTCCCGGACGAGTGGCGGTTCCTGCTCGTGCGCCCGAACGCCGCGCCCGGTCGGAACGGCGACGCCGAGGACGACGCGATGCGGACCGCGGTCGAGCGGGCGGAGCCCGGGCTCGCCGACCGGATCGGCGGGATCGTCACCCGGCGCGCGCTCCCGGCGATCGCGGAGGGGAACGCGGAGCGCTTCGGCGCCGCGGTCGCGGAGATCGGTCGCCTGAACGGCGCGTGGTACGCCGACGAGCAGGGGGGCGTCTACCGCCCGCCGGTCGGCGACGTGGTGGCGTCGCTGTCGGACGCCGCGGCCGTGTTCGGCGCCGGGCAGTCGTCGTGGGGGCCGACCGTGTACGGGGTCACGGACGCCGCGAACGCGAGCGCGGCCGCGACCGCCGGCGAGCGGGCGCTCGCCGAGGCGGGCGTCGACGGGACGGTCTCCGTCGCGGCGGCGGCCGCCGACGGGGCGCGGGTGACAGAGCGGGAGTGAGGCGAGCGCGGTCGGCGAACGAGCAACAACACTAAGCGGAGCGCCCTCCCCATACGGAACATGCCGAGTCTTCCGTTCGGCGTCGCCCGGCTCGACTCGATCCTCGATGGCGGGGCGCCGCCGGGGAACGTCGTGTTGCTCGCGGGCGAGTCCGGCGCCGGCGCGCGCGAGTTCCTGTACACCAGCGCCGCGATGAATGCCCTCGGGCGAGCCGACGCGGAGCTGTTCGACCTCTACTACGGCGATCTCCACGCCAGCGCGGCGCTCCCCGACGAGGTGCACTACCTCTCCTTCACCGCCGACACCGACGCGATCACCCGGGAGATGGGGTACACGATGGCCGACGAGATCGTCGACGCCGCGATCGACGGGATCAACTTCCGGGACCTCTCGCCCGAGTACTTCCAGCTCAGCCCGATCCCGCGTGACTGGTACGAAGACGAGACCACCTCGATCACGGAGCTGGGCGAGCGCGGCGAGTACGAGGACGTGCTCACCGCGTTCGGCGATTACCTGTCGGCGCACGCCGACGGCAGCCTCGTCTGTATCGACTCCGTGACGGACCTCATCTCGATGGTGGACGACGACCTCGAGTGGAGCGACGTGGCGATGGTGATGAAAGGGCTCAAGAAGGCCGCCTACGAGTGGGGCGGACTCATCCTCGTGCTGGTGAACACCGACTCGATCTCCGACCGCGAGTTCGGCGCGCTGATGGACGCCGCGGGCGGGACCCTCCAGTTCACCTGGGAGAGCGGCGGCTCGCAGCGCGCCAGAACGATGTTCGTCCACGAGTTCCGCGGGGTGCTCTCCCGGCTGGAGTCGGAGAACATCGTCCGGTTCGAGACCGAGATCCACGACGGCGGCTTCGACATCAGCGACGTGCGCAAGATCCGGTGACCCCTAACCCGTACCAGCGACGCCCGGAGTCCGTCCCCGAGTATCGATCCGGAGAACGGCGCGACAGATTACTTAAGTCTCCCCGCTAAACGGAGCGTAGATGACGGAGGATCCGCGATGAGCGATCTCGATCCGACCGACGAGACGGTCGACGCCGCGATCGAGAGCGCCGCCGACGAGACCGACGTCGGCCGCGAGGAGCTGCTGAAGCGCGCCATCGTCGCGCTCGCAGATTCGGAGGGCGTCGACGTTCCGGACGCGGAGGAGGTGGCGGCGATCCGGACGCGACTCGACGACCTCGACGCCGAGGTCGACGAGAAGATCGGGGACCTCCGGGAGCGGTTCGTGGATCTGTACCACGATCTGGAGGCGAAGGCCCCCGCCGACCACACCCACGAGGAGATGGGCGACCGGCTGGACGCGATCGCGGCCGACCTCGATTCGGTCGCCGACCGCGTCGACGAAGTCGAGGCCGAGGCGGCCGCGACGGCGACCGTCGGCGAGGCGGTCGAGGAGACGATCGACGCCCTCGACGACCGGCTCGCCAGCGTCGAGTCCCGGCTCGACGACCTCGACGACCTCGACGAGCTGCGAGACCGGACCGAGGGGATCGACGACCTCGAAGCCCGAGTAGCCGATCTGGAGGGGCTCGACGACCGCGTCGACGACCTCGACGAGATCGAGGAGAAGCTCTCGCGCGTCGCGAGCGCGGTCGTGAGGGTCCGCCGGCGGCTCGAGGCGGCCGAGCGCGACCGGGCCGACCGCGAGCGGCTCGACGCCGTCACCGCCGCCGCGAACCGCGCGGGGGTCCGGAAGGCCAAATGCACGAACTGCGGGAACACCGTCGACATCGGCCTGTTGACGGCGCCCGAGTGTCCCCACTGCGGCCGCCGGTTCGAGGAGGTGGAACCGAGCCCGGGCTTCCTCGGCACTTCGCGACTGGTCGTCGGCGACCAGCCGGCGCTCGACGGCGAGGTGGGCGGGGACGCCGGCGGCGGCGCGGACGATAGCGACCGCCGAGCGGCCTCCGGCTCCGGCGGCAACGTGAGCACTCGCCAGACCGACGGGGGCGACGAGCCGTGACCGACGACGAAGCGGATCCGGTCGCTGACGCGGACGAAGGCGAGAGCGAGAGCGCGGACGAACTGTTCGGCGACGAGTCGATCGAGGACGCCGGCGAGGTGGACGACCCGTTCGCCGAGTTGGACGACGACATCTCGGGGGAGAACGCCCCCGAAATCGATGTCGACGCGGAGGGCCTCGATCCGGCAGAGGCCGACCCGGAGAGCGCCGACGCCGGGAGACCGCTCTTCGGCGAAGCGAAGACGGACGATCGCGAACCCGACGCGGACGCCGACGGCGACCGCGGCGCGGTCGGGGGACGGTCTGCCGCGGACGCGGGTCGAGGGGAGACCGACGACCCCTTCGACGAACTCGGCCCGGCGACCGGCGAGACCGACGCAGACCTCGACGACATGTTCGAGCAGATGGACGTCGGTAGCGTCGGGGACGAGGACGTCTGGGAGTCGCTCGACGAGGACGCGGCGGGCGCCGGCCTCAGAGAGGGGTTCGTCGACGCCGACGTGGAGCGCGTGATTTCGAAGCGGACGTACTGCCAGCAGTGCCCGCACTTCTCGGCGCCGCCAACGGTCGCCTGCGACCACGAGGGAACGACGATTCTGGAGGCCGTCGGGTTCGACGAGTTCCGGGTCCGGAACTGCCCGATGGTCGACGAGGACGATCCGACGTTCGACGCGAGCCGAGGAGAGTAACCGGAATCAGGCACGTATCGCGGTCGCGGGATCGAAGACGGTTTCTGGACACGCTCAAGGGAGTCGGGTTCCGAGAGCGTTCCGTTCGTGGGAACAGTTCGACAACCGGGCGAGAAGGGCGTCACCTTCGGGTCAGGATCGCTCACCGGCGCGATAGGGGATTCGATTACGGTGATCCCGCTGGTCGTCGCGCTCGCGCTACTGACGGACGTGTCGCTCCCGCACGCGCTCGTTGGGTTCGGGATCTTCCAGATCGTCTGGGGGGTCCGGTACGGGCTCCCGGTGTCGGTCGAGCCGATGAAGGCGCTCGCGGCGCTGGCGATCGCCGGCGCGCTGACGTACGCGGAGCTCGCGCTCGCCGGGCTCGTCCTCGGCGCGCTCCTCCTCGCGATCGGGGTCACGGGGGCGCTCGCGCGAGTCGAGCGCTGGATCGGCGAGCCGGTGATCCGCGGGGTGCAGTTCGCGGTCGGCCTGGTCCTGCTCGAAACCGGGGTCGACCTCGCGCTCGGCGACCCGGTCCTCGCCGCGGCGGGGGTCGCGATCGCCGCGGCGGCCGCGCTGGCCGGGCACGGGAGGGCCAGCGCCCTCGCGGTCGCGGTCGTGGGGATCGCGTTCGCGCTCGTCACCGCCGGGCTCCCGGCGCCGCAGTGGCCCGGGGCGCCGCCGGGGCTCTCGCTGCGGGTGCTCGCCGGGGCGATCACCCGGAACACGGCAGACGGGATCGCCGCGCAGCTCGCGATGACGATCGGGAACGCCGCGCTGGCGACCTCCCTGCTGTTCGCCGACCTGTTCGACGCCGACGTCACGCCCGACGAGCTGTCGGCGAGCATGGGCGTGACGAACCTCGTCGCGGTGCCGCTCGGCGGGATTCCGATGTGCCACGGCTGCGACGGCGTCGCGGGCAAGCACGCGTTCGGCGCCCGGACCGGCGGCGCGAACGTCGTGCTCGGCGCCGGCTACCTCGTCGCCGTCCCCTTCGCGACGCCCGCCCTCCTCGACGCGTTTCCGGTGGCGATGCTGGGCGCGCTGCTCGCGATCGTCGCCGTCTCGCTCGCTCGCAACGCCGTCGACTCCGAGAACGTCGCGCTCTCGGTCGCCATCGGCCTCGTCGCGCTGGCGACGAACCTCGGCGTCGCGTTCCTGCTCGGGATCGTCGCCCACCTCGCGTGGGAGCGAGTGAGAGCACGCGGAAACGAGCACGCCGATCGCTTATAAACAACTGCGGTGGCGTGCGCCTGTGAGCGCCCGGGGGGCGCGAACAGCACCGCGCGAGGTCGCCGGCGCTACGCGCCGGCTGCCAGAGAATCTTTCATTCTCGCTGGAGTCAGTCGCCGCAGGCGACTGACGAGGCTGGGGAGGCCTGAGGTGCGGGCGGTGCTGTGCGGGGCGGGACTCAAAGGGGCAGCCTCACCGGCTGGGGCTTTGGAGGTGTTCACTGCCGATCTCCCGTCAGCAACCACTTATAAACGAACGGATGCACCAAAACCGGACTCGTCCGCGACCGATCCACCCACTACTTACAACACCTCTTCGAGCGCGTCCATGACCTCGTCCACCCGCTCGACCCGCGCGTTGTGTCCCATGTGCCCGATGCGCAGGATATCGTCGGCCAGATACGCGAGCCCCGTCGCGAGGAGCACGTCGTGTTCCTCGCGGAGGCGCGTCTGCAGCTCCTGTGCCCGCCCGGGCACCGCGAAGGCCGTCACGGTCGGCGAGCTGCGCTCCGGGTCGGAATACGGCGCCAGCCCCAGCTCCGCGCCGCGCTCGCGACACCGGGCCGCGGCGGCGCGGTGTCGCTCGCGGACCGCGTCGAGCCCCTCGTCGAGCCACAGTCCGAGCGCCGCGTCGAGCGCGACGACCTCGGTCGTGAGGTGGGTGTACGGGAACCCCTCGTCGGTGTCCCGCCACGGGAGGAAGTTCGTGTACAGCGAGTGCGGCTCTCGCTCCTCCATCGCCGCCCACGCGCGGTCGCTGATCGCGGCGGTGGTGAGCCCCGGCGGCGCGCTGAAACACTTCTGGGAGGCGCCGAGGCACACGTCGATCCGCTCGGTCGGCACCCGGACGCCCCCGAGCGACGAGACGGCGTCGACGACGGTGAGGATCTCCCCGTCGGCTTCCGCCAACAGGTCGAGCGCCGGCTCGAGGTCGTTGAGCGTACCGGTCGGCGTCTCGCAGTGGACCATCGTCGCGACGTCGAACGAGTGGTCGTCGAGGACCGACTCCAGCTCCGCGAGCGGGAGGGAGTCGTCGTAATCGGTCGAAACCAGCGTCGCCTCGCCGCCGTAGTCCGCGACGAAGTCGGCGAAGCCGTCGCCGTAGAGCCCGTTCGAGAGGCAGAGCACCTCGGTCCCCGGCTCGACCAGCGAGGCGATCGCGGCCTCCAGCCCGAGGATCCCCTCGCCGCCGGGAACGACCACGTCGCGGGTCGACTCGCCGGCCGGTCCGTCAGTATCGACGCCGTACACCGTCGCCAGCCGGTCGGTCAGCCGGTCGTAGATCCGGTGGAACTCGGGGTCCACGTCGGGGTTGATCAGCTCGCGGCTCATCGCGTCGCGGACGGGAGCGGGGACCGCGGTGGGCCCCGGGGTCATGAGCATACGCCGTCACGGCGTTCCATCCGCATAAGCGCGCCGCCCGACTCCGGTGTCGGTGCCGTCGTCAGAGCCGGCGACGAAGGCGGCGCCCGCCTCTCACCCGGCCCACGGGTAAGTATATAAGCCGGCGAATGGAGTTCGACGTATGACACGAACAGGCCGCCACCCGCCACAGTCGGCCAGTTTCCCCGGCGGGTGCGAACCGACCGAGGGGCGGGGGGCGTGAATGGCTCGACGGTCGCTCGCCCTCTTCGCGGCGGCGATCCTTCTCGTCGGCGCGTTCGCCGGTCTCGCCGGCGCGCAGGAGGAACCGCCGTTCGTGCGCGGCGAGCCCGAGTTGGACGTGTACCTCCCGGAGTCGACCGTGTCGCCGGGGACGGCGACCGATCTCGCGGTGCAGATCGCGAACGACGGCGACGTGGACGCGGGGTCCGACCTCCGGCGGGACACCGTCACGACCGCACGGAGCGTCGTCGTCGACGTGCGGACCGACGGCTCGCCGCTCGTCGTCGAAACGGGCCGGTTCGCCGTCGGGTCGATCGGTGACGGCGCGGTCCGCGAGGTGCCCGTCTCGGTCAGGGTCCCGGCGGACGCGGAGCCGGGGACGTACACGCTCGACGTGCGGCTCGAGTACTCGTACACGCACCTCTCGGCGCCGCGGAGCGGCGTCGTGCAGGACCGATCGCGAACGCGGACCGAGTCGGTGTCGGTGACGGTCGACGACGGCCCCCGGTTCGCGATGCGGACCGTCGACGCCGACGTGCAGGTCGGCGACTCCGGAACGATCGCGGCGAACGTCACCAACGTCGGCGGCGAACTCGCCCGCGACCTGTCGGTCGAACTCGCCGCGAACGGTCCCGATCTCACCCTCGGCGAGACGGAACGGAACACCGCGCGCGTCGACCGACTCGCCCCCGGAGAGAACGCGACGGTCCGGTTCCCGGCGAGCGTCAGCGCGGACGCCGCCGCGGAGTCGTTCGACCTCACCGGGACCGTGCGGTACACCGACGACGAGGGCATCCGCGGCGCCCAGGACGGACTCCCGGTCGGGGTCCGACCGCTCGCCGAGCAGTCGTTCTCGATCGCCGTCGACGACTCCGCGCTTCGCGTCGGCGAGAACGGGAGCGTGAGCGGGACGATCCGCAACGACGGGCCGGTCGACGCTCGGGCGGTCGTCGTCGCCGTCGGCGACGGGCCGTTCGTCTCCCGCAGTCAGCGGTACGCCGTCGGGGACCTCGCCGCCGGCGAGAGCGCCGCCTTCCGGTTCCGCGGCGCGGTCCCGGCGAGCGCCGACTCGGTCCCCCAGCAGGTGAGCTTCGCGACGAGCTACCGGAGCGCCGCCGACACCGAGCGGACGACCCGCGAGGCGGTCCGCGTCCCCGTCGCCGAGCGGCGGGACGCGGTGGCGGTCTCCCCGGTCGACCCGCGGTTCGTCGCCGGCGAGGACGGCGTGTTGCGGCTCACCGTGACGAACCGGCGCGACGTCGAGGTCCGGGATGTCGAGCTGCGGCTCGCCGTCGACGCGCCGCTGGACAGCGAGTTCCGAACGACCGTGATCCCGTCGCTGGCCCCCGGAGAGACGGGAGAGGCCGCGTTCGACCTCGCGGTCGACGGCGACGCGCCGGAGAGCCGGTACCCGGCGACCGTCGACATCGCCTACACCGACCCCGACGGGGTCCGCGTGACCGGCGACACCGCGACGGTCGCCGCCTCGGTCGTCGCGTCGTCGGGCGGCGAGGTCCCCATCGAGGCCGTGGTGTTGGTCGTCCTCCTGCTCCTCGTCGCCGCCGGCGCGTGGTGGTTCTATGTCCGGTGAGACCGACCGTCCCCTCGTCGTCGAGGGGCTGACGAAGGCGTTCGGGAGCGTGGTCGCGAACGACGACGTGTCGTTCACCGTGAGCGAGGGGGAGGTGTTCGGCTTCCTCGGCCCCAACGGCGCGGGGAAGTCGACGACGATACGGCTGCTGCTCGGGCTGTTGAAGCCCACCTCGGGGACGGCGAGGGTGCTCGGTGCCGACATCCGCGACGAGGCCGCGCTGACCGCGGCCAAGCGTCGGATCGGGTACCTCCCGGCGAATCTCGCATTCGACGAGGGCGTGACCGGCGAGGCCGTGCTCGACTACCACGCCGCGATGAAGGGCGGCAGTCGCCGCGCGGAGCTGTTGGAGCTGTTCACCCCGCCGATCGAGCGACCGGTCCGCGACTACTCGACCGGGAACAGACGGATGCTGGGGCTGGTGCAGGCGTTCATGCACGACCCCGACCTCGTGATCATGGACGAGCCCACCGCCGGGCTCGACCCGCTCAAACAGGAGGCGTTCAACGAGTTCGTCCGGGACGAGCGCGAGCGCGGCACGACCGTGTTCTTCTCCTCGCACGTGCTGAGCGAGGTGCGACGGGTCTGCGACCGCGTCGGCATTCTCCGCGCCGGGGCGCTCGTCGAACTCGAGGACGTCGAGGCCCTGCTCCACCGCGGCGGGAAGCACGTGCGCGCTCACGCCGACGACGCGGCGGTCGAGACGATAGCCGGCCTCGACGGCGTCATCGACCCCGAGCGGTTCGCAGAGGGCGTCCAGTTCATCTACGCCGGCGACGTCAACGCGCTGCTCCGCGAACTCGCGGCGCACGACATCCGCGACGTGGAGATCGGCGAACCCCCGCTCGAAGACGTGTTCGCGCACTACTACGGGAGCGAAGGGACGGCGGACGGGGAGCGCGAAGGCGCGGGCGACGGGGCGGGGCCGGCGGATGTTTGAGACCGCGCGGTACGAGGGGAAGCGACGGATCCGCGGCGCTGCGATCCTCACGGCGGGGATCGGGGCGTACACCGGGTTCATCGTCTGGTACTTCACCGTGCTCGAGGAGGTCGACTACGAGGACATCTTCGAAGAGCTGCCGCCGGCGATGTTGGAGGCGTTCGGCATCGAGAGCCTGTCGACCATCGAGGGGTTCCTCGGCGCGCAGGTGTTCAACTTCGTCTGGCTGCTCGGACTGGGGTTGTACTTCGCGTACGTCGGCGGCGGCGTCGTCGCGCGAGACGTCGAGACGGAGCGGATGGACCTCCTGTTGTCGCTTCCCGTCACGCGCTCCCGGCTGCTGGTCGAGAAGTTCGCCGCGCTGCTCGTTCCGATGGTCGCCGTCAACGCCCTCGGCGGTCCGATCATCTACCTGTTCGTCGTCGCCGCCGGGGAGACGATCCCCCTCGATCACCTGCTCCTCACGCATCTGTTATCGGTCCCGTTCCTCCTCGTCTGTGCGGGGATCGGCCTCGCGTTCTCGGTCGCCGCCGACCGCGCGGCGATCGCCGAGCGGGGGGCCGTCGGCACCGTCTTCGCCTTGTATCTCGTCGAGTCCGTCGTCGGCGGGGCCGAGGGGTACGACTGGATACAGTATCTGAGCCCGACGCAGTACTACGACCCGACGCCGATCCTGATCGACGGGTCGTTCGAGCCGATCGACTCGACCATCCTCCTCGTCGCCGTCGTCGGCCTGCTTCTGCTCTCACAAGCCCTGTTCGAGCGCCGAGACGTGTGATATCACCGGATAAGCGGGCGTTTCCGTTCGCCGATACGTTAATACGTTTCTGTCGCTTCAGTTACGACGATGATGCTTCCGACCCACGTGCTCGGCGGGATGTTGCTCGCCGCGCCGTTGGTGCGTGTGGCCCCGGAACTGGCGCCGATCGGGTTCGTCGCCGGGTTCCTCGGGGGGCTCTTTCCGGACCTCGACATGTACGTCGGCCACCGGAAAACGCTCCACTTCCCCGTGTACTACAGCCTGTTCGCGGCGATCGCCCTCGTCGCGGCTCTGGCCGTGCCGTCGGCGGCGACCGTCGCCGCCGCCCTCTTCCTCCTCGGGGCGGCCCTGCACAGCGTCGCCGACATGTACGGCGGGGGGTTAGAGCTGCGCCCGTGGGAGGGGAACTCCGACCGCGCCGTGTACAACCACTATCACGGGGCGTGGATCCCCCCGCGGCGACTCGTGCGGTACGACGGCGCGGTCGAGGACCTTGCGCTGTCGGTGGGGTTGGCGCTCCCGCTCCTCTACCTGCTCGACACGCCGCTTCGGCGGGTCGTGCTCGGCACCCTCCTCGTCGCGGCCGTGTACACGGTCACGCGGCGGTACCTCGCCGAACTCGCGGCCCGGATCACCCCCTACGCCCCGGCGACCCTGTTGCCGTACCTCCCGGACCGGTACCACGACGACGACGCGAGGCGGTAGGAAGCGGTCGCGCTCACTCGCGACCGCGACCCGCGGGGCCGAGGCCCTCGATCGCGCGCGCCGCGTCGAGCACCTCGTCGTGGAGCGCCCCGTTCGAGACGACGAGCCCCGTCGAGTCGTGTCGCCAGCGGTTCCCCTCGAGGTCCGTCGCTCTCCCGCCCGCCTGCCTGACCATGAACACGCCCGCGACGGAGTCCCACGGGTTCGCCCGCAGGTTCGAGATGGTCCCCTCCAGCCCGCCCGCGGCGACGGTCGGGAGGACGACCTGCGCGGCGCCGAGGCGGCGGAGGTCGCCGAACCGGCGGACGATCGCCTCGCAGGCGGCGGCGTACGCGTCGCGGGAGTCGAACGCCCACCACAGCGTCGGGTCGACCGCGCCCCGCCGCGGGTCGGACACGTCGCTGACGCGCATCCGCGTCCCGTTGCGGTACGCGCCGTCCGCGTCGGCGGTGTACACGTCGCCCAACGCGGGTGCGACGGTCGCCGCCGCGACCGGCTCGCCGTCGACGACGGCCGCGACGGCGGTCCCCCACACCTGGATGTCCCGGACGTAGTTGTTGGTGCCGTCGATCGGGTCGATCACCCACGCGGCGCCCTCGTCGGGGACCGTCTTGCGCTCGTCCTCCTCCTCGCCGACGATCGCGTCGTCGGGGTACGTCTCGCGGATCGCCTCGATCACGGTGCGCTGGGCCGCCCGGTCCGCCTCCGTCACCACGTCGTCCTCGCCTTTGGTCTCGACCGCGATGTCGCTCCGGAACCGGTCGTTCGCGACCCGCGCGCCCGCTCGAGCCGCGCGCTCGGCGACGGCGGCGCGGTCGTCTGTGTCGGTCATGGGCACGCTCCGACCGCCAAACGCGTATACACGTCGATCTCGCGGATCCGGCGCCGGCGACGGTTCCGCGAGCGGCGCCGGCGATGAATAATTAACTCAATTCCGAATCCGAGTATGTTTAAGTAGGTCCGGGGTAGAGGAACGCGTATGGAACCAGAGGAAGCGGTCCGCCAGCTCGAGTACGCCATCGACGCCTCCCTCGACGAGACCGGACAGCGCGCGGCCGCCGGCTACCGCCCGACGTTCGAGCGCGTCGCCGAGCGCGCCGACGGCTCGGCCGTCTACGCGCTCGCCTGCGACCTCGCCGACGAGGTCGTCGGCGGGGACTGCCCCAGCCCCGCCGAGGCGAATGCGACCGCCGAGCGCGTCCTCGACGACTGGGCGTACACCGACGGCGGGGCGTAGGGCCCGGCTGTTCTGCGGCCGTCACGGATCTCCCTTCGCTTCCTCTCTCATTCGCTCGTCCGCCCAGCGATCGGTCCGTCGGTACCCGTTCGCTCGTCGCCCCAGCGGTCAGCGGGGCGCCCGCCGGACGAGGTACAGGGTGGCGAGCACGATGGCGACCAGCGCGACCAGTCCGGCGAGGTCAGCGAGGTCGAGTTCAGCGGGCTCCGTCGGCGCGGTCTCGCTGGTCCCGTCGTCCGCCTCGTCACCCGGTGACTCCCCCTCGCCCGCCGTGCCGCCGGAGCCCGAGCCGTCGCCGCGGCCTGCGCCTCCCCCAGAACCGACCGCACCGGATCTCTCCGGCTCCGTCACGGTGATCGTGCCCGCAGCCGCGGGCTCGGCGAGCGCATCGCCCGCGAGCACGAGGTCGTAGGTACCCGGATCGTCGAACCGCACGGTCACCGTCGCCGTCCCCTCCGCGCCCGGAGCCGCGTCGATCACGACTGGCCCCTCGGAAACGGTTCGCGCGTCGCCCGCGGTCTCGATCCGGATCTCGGCGTTCTCGGCGGGGGCGGGTCCGGCGTTCGACAGCGTCAGACCGAGCGTCGCCGCCTCGCCGGGCGCGACGGTCTCGGTCGAGAGTGCGATCTCCGCGGGGACGAGCGCCGGGCGCTCCGCCGCGACAGCGAACGCGGATGACCCCGCGGAAACGGCCTCGATCCGCACCGCGTCCCCGCTCGCGTCGACGACGCTCGTCTCAGCCCGCTCCCAGCCGGTGTCGGTCTCCCGGTAGACGGCGAGCCGTCCCGGGGCGACGCCCGCGGCCGCCAGGCGCTCGCGATCGACCGCGAGCGTCGCGGTGGCCTCTTCGATCGGTTGGTCGCCCTCCGCGAACGTGACCGTGTAGTAGCCGAGCGGGTCGACGCCGGGCTGGAGCGACCGGAGCGATTCGGTGTCTGCGGATCCGGTCGGTGCTTCGGTCGTTCCGCGCACCACGAGGCTCGCGTCGCCGGGCGCGGCCCGGACGAACGTCAGCGTGTCGAGCCGGACTCCGGGGTCGCCGACGTGGAGGCCGTCGAGGTCGAGGTCGGTGTCGGCGCCCCCGACGATCGACCGCACCTCGATCTCGCGGACCGCCGGAGTCCGGCGCTCCATCGACACGACGGGGCCGCCCGTGGCGCTGGAAGCGCCGTCGACAGCGTCCGGCTCCTCCGGTTCCGCGACCCGCGCGTGGACCGAAATCTCGTCGATGAGTCGGTCACCCGGAGCGATCTCGGCCACGCGGGTGTCGATCTCGACGCCGACCGGGACGGCGTCGTCCTCGGGCGCGAGCCGCGCGGCGTCGTCGGGGCTCTCGACCGACTCGCCGTCGACGACGAACGTGACGCCCACCCCCTCGTGTTCGATCCACGCCTCGGCGGACGCGTTCCCGTCGTAGGTGATGTAGAAGAGCGCGTTCTCGGTGGCGACGGCGTCGACGTTGACCCCCTCGGCGTCGATCCGGGGGTTGTCCTCGCTTATGTCGATCGCGAGTTCATCGTCCTCGTCGAGGTAGGCGTAGGGGTTGTCGCCGGGCTGGAGGGCGACGTCGTCGGTGACGGGGTCGGCGGGATCGTCGAGGACGACCGCGCTGGTAGAGACGGCGAGGAGGACAACAGTTGCGGCAGTCGCAAGTGCGAACAACGCGGTTGATCCTCGAGTCGACATTAACAAGGTGATATATCTAGAGGTACCAAAGTAATCGGTCCTCGATGGTTTGGATACAAACTCAGGTGTAATTCATCTACCAAAACTAGTACTCATAGTAGATCTGATAGAGAAAATGAGTACCAGAAAATGCTGGTGCCGATCAGGATATTGCTCCTGCTCCAACTTTTAGAGATGCGGTAAAGAAGTCGCCAACATCTCCATCCAGTGCGTTCACGACGAAGGAGACACCTAGTGCGTCTCCCGAACCGAGTTCTAGTGAGGATGAGGCGGTCTGATTCGGGTACCGCAATTCACTCACTTTCCCATCGGAGTCATGTATTTCGAACACGAAACTCGTATCACTGGCATCCGACCGACTGCTGGTCGGGTCTAGTGTGAATGTGACATTCATCGCGGTGTTCGTCTGATTCGCTATCAAGAACGCGGACTGGAAGTCATTAACGTCGGCACCAATCGGATCGTTCGTAGTCTCTAGGGTGAACCATTCTGGCGTCACCTTGGGGTACGTCTCAGTAAAGTAGCCGAACTGGTAGAGAGAACTAACATTTATGCCTGGATCGGTGATAGATATCGTTAATTGTCCGTCTTCATCCATCTTTACACCAGCGACTTTATCATTCGGAATTAGTCCAACTAGGCTCTGCGAATCGTCAGCGACTGAGATATCTGCCGTCCGGTTCACCTGTGCTGAAGTAAATGCTCCCGTTCCGAGAGTGGCACTTGCACCAGTAACGGTCGCACTCAGCCCGAGTAGCAATTGTCTTCGTCTCATTATCACTCGTTCCTCACGTTAGACTCGCTGCATCGGACTGACCAACGTGACCCCGACTCCAGCGCAGCTACTGGTTGTGGGAATTGTGGTCCACCAACCGAAGTTTTGGTACATTTCATAGTTGATCCCCACCAATTGGAGGCGTGCTGAGAGGGTATACCGGCCGACTGTGGTGACTCAGGTGTACAACACGCCTCTAATTGTGGATCACTCCACGCCGGGATCCGCGGCTTCGTTGGCACTGATCGTCAGCTCTTCAGCCAGCGAACGACCGTCCGGCGTTCCACCGTCGCTCGTATCGACTTGGATCGAGACGTACACCGACTCGCCCGGGGGAATCGCTTCGTCTGGATCGTTAGCGTTGTTGAAACTCAAGGCCTGCAGCGCGTCGCCCTGACCAGTGGTCGGGTCGCTGAGATCGAGCTCGGCGGTGTTCGTGGCCGTCGCACCGTCCAGTTGGCTCGGGTCATCAGTGCTGGTTGATCCATCATCACCACTGATAGCGGTCGCCTTCCCCTGAAGGTACACTGTCGCACCTGTGTTTGCCGATGCGGTGTTCATACCAATCTGGAGGTCGAGCGTCTGTCCACTCATGTTGCGGACGACGAACGCTGACTGATCCTCGCCCGAAGACTCCACGTACGGCTCTCCGTCACCACTGGCCGCTGGAGCACTATCATCATCGTAAAGACTGTCAAATGTGATTCCGTCACCCTTTCCATCGTCGTTCATGGCGCCGATCTGGTACGTCGCATTATCATTAACACCAGATCCGCTCGCGTCTTTACCGAAGTCGATGTACAGCTCGCCGCCTTCCTGTCCAATTCGATCCCCCACGCCACGAGCTCCACCAGCTTCGAGCTGCAGATACGCATTTGAGTCGTTTTGAACCGTAACATCCGCGCTACGCGGCACGACTGCACTCGTAAACGCACCAGTCCCTGTTGCAGCTGCCCCACCGGCAGCGAGCGATCCGAGTCCGATCACGAATTTGCGACGATCCATATCGTATCTCACCTGTGTTCACACACCCCCGCAACCCGGACGCCCGGACCGGGAGTGCTTGGCTATCACATACGGGGGGATGTACTTCGTTATGATATTCTCGACATGTTCGCGTGCCGGTCTCGTTGAGGTGACGGGCGGGGCGTGATGTGCCGCGTGTGCGCCTCGTTGCTCGCATCGTGGCGATCCTGAAGCCGACCAAACCGCCGGTTTGATCAGTTCTGACGAGCGTGCGGACAATCAACGACAGCCTGAAGAACCGGTTGGGACTGCGTACTGGCCTCAGCGAGTCCTCGTTTGCCCAACGATCTGTCGCTGCTCCCATACTCTTTCTGAAACTAATCAATTAACTATACAACCCATTTATGACAAGACCCCACACACGATATAGGTGAATAACGCCGGTTCTGGGAGGGGTGCTCACCGGCGTCGATTCGGGGTGCTCACATCAATGGTGTCTACAGCTGTTACGACGAACGAATCGGCCCGAAACGGAGGTGAACTGTCCGAAGAGGAGATATTCGAAGTGCTGTCGAACAGGCGTCGACGCTTCGTCATCCACGCGCTCAAGCGCGCCGAGGGTCCGCTCGAGGTCTCCGAGCTCTCCACGCACGTCACCGCGTGGGAGGTCGGCGTGGAGCCGGAGGAGGTCCGGTACGAGGACCGGCGAAACGTGTACAGCACGCTCCAGCGCACGCACCTGCCGAAACTGGAGGAGAAGAACGTGGTGACGGTCGACGAGGAGACGAACGTCGTCGCGCCGACGCCCGAACTGAAGAGCCTCGACATCTACGTCGAGGTCCTCGGGAGCAGGGAGATCCCGTGGAGCCTCTACTACGTCGGGCTCGCGGGCGTCGCCGTCTCGCTCCTGCTCGCCGTCGCCACCGGAACGCCGGGGTTCGCCGCGCTCGAACCGCTCGATGTCGGCGTGTTCACCGCCACCACCTTCGGCATCTCGGCGGTCGTCCACCACGTCATCGGACGCAGAGCGCGCCTCGGCGACACCGAGAAACCGCCGGAGCTGCGCAAGCGCGAATGAACGCCACAACCCGATCGCCGCCGGCCCGCGTGAGCGCCCTGCGGACGCTGAGCCTCGTGCTCGCGTTCACGGCGGCGGTCGGGCTGATATTCGGCACCGCGGGCTTCTCGGCGATGGAGGCCGACCGCGGGCTCGCGGTCAACGTGACCGACGACGAGAGCGCGTACCTCGGCTACGAGGCGGTCAACCACACCGTCCACGACGGAGAGCCCACAGACATCGTCGAGTACCGCAACCAATTCGACTCCGACCTCGGCGAGTTCGACGTCGAGGTGTCGTCGGACCACGGCCGGGTGACTGTCGTGTCGGCTCCCGAAGCGCTCGGCGAAGGGAGCAAGAGTCGGGTGACGCTGGTGATTCGCTGCGACACCAGGACAACAGTCCCGCTCCTGTTCGAGGCCGACGGGAACGGCGGCGGCGTCAGCGTCTCGCTGGACCGCACCCACACCGTGACCTGCGTGCCGAAGGGGCCGACGGTGACGGGGGTCAGCTTCGACGACGCGTCGAACGGGCGCGTGCTGGTCGACGGCGAGGGCGGAGCGGTCGCCGCGGACGTGTGGATCGTCGGGAATCCGCCGACCGAGCCGACCGGCGATCTCTCCGAGGTGGAGTTCGACGGGACGGCGACGTTCGACACCATGACGAAGATTCGTCGGCAGGTCAACGCCACGCCGGCGAACTGGAAGATCGTCGCCGTCGAGTTCCCCGACCGGAACGTCACCTACTTCCATCCCGGCTGGGACGCGGGAGTCTACGAGACGCCCGCGACCGCCGACGGCGTCGCCTACAACGGGACGGTCGACGAGGGACTCGTGGCGAGTGCCTCGGTCGAAAACGGCAGCGTCGTCGTCAACGGGAGCAGCGGCGACGGGTGACCGCTCTCACGGCCGATCGGCGATCGGCGTCATAACTCGACCCGCGCCCCCAACTCCGGCGCGCTCGCCGCGAACCCGTCCTCGCGCAGGTCCGCCGCGAACCCCTCGCAGCGGTCGCCGTGGTTCACGAGCACTCTCGACCCGCGGTAGGCGTCGAGGAACGCCTCCAGCCCGCCGCGGTCGGCGTGCGCGGAGAAGTCGAACGACTCGACCCGAGCGCTCACGGGGCGGACCGTCCCGTTGATCGCCAGCCGGCCGTGGTCCTGAAGCTCTCGACCGGGGGTCCCCTCGACCTGATACCCGGTCAGCGTCACCAAGTTGGTCGGACTGCCGCGGATCGCGGGGAGGTACGAGTGAACCGGACCGCCGGCGAGCATCCCCGAGGTGGTGACGATCAGCTCGTTGTCGCCCGCGATCCGCTCGCGCTGGCCGTCCCGACCGGTGACGAAGCGCGCGCCCCCCGTCGCCCGGCGGAGCGCCTCCGGATCCCGCAGGAACTCGGGGTGCCGGCGGGCCAGCCGCGTCACCTCGACGCCCATCCCGTCGACGTAGGGAGTCAGGCCGTTCGCCTCGGCGACGAGCATGAGCTCCTGGGTCCGCCCGATCGCGAACGCGGGCGCGACGACGGTTCCGCCCTCCCACATCGCCGTCTGCACGCGCTCCGCCCATCGGTCCTCGACGGCGCCGCGGTCCTCGTGGGTCACGTCCGCGTACGTCGACTCGCAGATCACGGCGTCGGCGTCGGGGCGGGCGGTCGTCCCGGAGACGAGGCGCTGGTCGTCGGTGTGGAAGTCGCCGGTGTAGAGGAGGGCGGTCTCGCCGTCGTCGACCGTCACGTGCGCCGACCCCGGGATGTGGCCGGCGTTGAACAGCGTCACCTCGTACTCCGTCCCTCCCGCCTCGACAACGAACGGCTCCCGATAGGCGTGGCGCTCCTCGACCTCGCCGAGCCGTGCGACGTGCTCCTCCGAGAAGGGACACAGGGGGCTGTTGCCGTGGAGTTTCAGGGTGTCGCGGGCCAGCGTCCGCGCGAGTTCGGCGGTCGGCGGCGTCCAGTGGATCGCCGGTCGGCGGTCGCCCTTCAGGAGGGCCGGCACCGCGCCGACGTGGTCGAGATGCCCGTGCGAGACCACCACGGCGTCGGGTTCGGGGTCGCGGAGGGGGTACTGCGGGGGGTCCGCGGTCAGCAGGCCGTAGTCCAGGAGGAGCGCGTCGTCGACGAGGACCGCGCTCCGTCCCACCTCGCGGGCGCCGCCGAGGAACTCGACCTCCATCGTCGGGAGTTACTCGCCCGCGGCGTTAGTGCTCGTCGGTCCCGGCGTCTCCGGAAGGCGGCCCGGCCGAGCCGAGCACCGGCAGCGGTCCGAGGACCCACACCCACGCCGCGAGCATGAACGCCCCGGGGAGTTCCGGGAGCGCGAGCCCGGACACCGGCCACCACCCCGCGACGAACGTCGCCCAGACGGCGACGTGGACCGGGACGAACGCGAGGGTGAGTCGACCGGTGACCGTCCCGCGCCTGGCGAGACCGTCGACGGCGAACGCGACCGTGACGAGCGCGTAAAAGCCGACCGCGGCCGGGGCGTGGAGCGGCCCGGTGAGGTCGAACACGCCGACGCCGGCCATCGCGACCATCGCGAGTGCGAGGACCGCCGCGCGGGCCGCGGTCACCGCCCCGCGCCCCGACGCCGACCGCCGGAGACCGAGGGCGTAGCCGATGCCCGCGACGCCGCCGAGGACGAGCCCCCAGTTGAAGACGGGGGCGCTTCGGTCGCGGACCCCCAAGTCGGAGAGCGCGTCGGTCGTCCACGAGAACGTCGGGTCGAGGAGGACGGCGACCGCGATCCCGCCGAGCGCGAGCAGGGTGGCCGCGGCGCCGAGGGAGCGGGAAGCAGAGACACCGCCGACATCGTCGGCGGCGAACATCGAACCCCGTCTCAGTCGAGGCGCTCCGCGGCGTCCCGCTGGACCAGCGGGTCCGCGTTCTCGGCGGGGAGGGTGACGACGTCCTCGCTCGCGAGGTCGTACTCCCGCTCGTCGACGCCGAAGATCGACCCCACGTCGCGGGTGATCCTGACCGTGGCGCGATCGGTGGCGTCGGAAGCGGCAGGGGCGTTGTCTGCGGTGGTGGGGGTGTCGTCGGCGACGCTGGTGTCGTCGCTCCCTGCCGCCTGCGTCCCGTCGTCGGCGTCAACGTCGGGCGCCCCCGGTGGAGCCGGTTCCGGCGGGACCTCGGTCGGGCCGTCGGGCGCGGTCGCCCCGCCCCCGGCGGTCGAGTCGTCTGCCGGCCGCGAGCCGCCGTCCGTCGTGGCGTCGAGGGCGTCGGCCACCTCCTCGTCCGAACCGCCCATGGCGCCCGCGAGCGCGTCGGTTCCCCCTTCGGTCCCCGCGCTCCCCGTCTGCTCGTCGACCTCGCGCGACGGCGGGTCGGTCGGGGGGGAGGGGTCCGATGCCGGCGGTTCGGGATCGGTCGGCGGGGGTGGGTCCGCAGCAGGCGACGGCTCCGCGGCGGGGGGCTCGCCCGGGGACGAGGGTGTGTCCGTCGCGTTCGTCGGATCTCCCTCTCCGAGCGCCTCCGCCGCTTCCACCGGGTCCGCGGCGTCCGCGCCCGCCGCGTCGGACGAGGCCGGAGGCGCCTCTCCGGCGAGCACGTCGAGCACGCGCGACTTGTTCTCGCCGATGCGGTCGACGAGGTCGTCGAACAGCTGTCGCTCCTCCGTGGTCATGCCGTCGGCGTCGACCGGCATGTCCGCCGCCGCGAACGACGCGAGCTTGACGACCTTGCCGACGCGGCGCTCGTACAGCGCCTCCGCGACCTCCTCGGCGGTCTCGACCTCGTCCGACATCCGGCGAACGTCGTCGTCGGAGAACGGCTTGTCGACCTGTTCGGCGCGGCGGTCGCGGGCCGCGCGCAGGTCGGCGACGTAGGCGGCGACGTCGTCGTAAAAGGAGTCCCGCAGGTGCTGGAGGCTGTCCTTGCGGCGTTCCTTCGATTGGGCCGATCTGAGCTCGTCGAGGTTCATCGTTCGGGGGCTTTCCGCGCCTCGCCGCGAGCCATCAGGAAGACTCCGGCGAACTCGGGCACGGTGTTTCTGCCGGGTTCAACTCTAACGCGCTCACCGTTTAATTCTACCGTCCGATCGACGTCGGTCTCGATTCGGATCTCGCGGCCGACGAACCGGTCCGGGACCGCGTCGCGGAGCGGGTCGAAATCGGCGAGTTCCTCGCGCTCGATCGGCGTGACGACGAGGCCGGAGCCGCCGTGGAGCGTGCCCGGAAGCCGGATGAGCCGCCGGGTGTCGGTGGTGACCGGCTCGTCGATCGGCGCGGTGTCGGTCGCGGTCACCTGCGCGGCGAGCGCGGAGACGAGCCGGCGGACCCCGGGCCCGCCGGCCTCGACGTTGCCCTCGCGGACCGCGGTCGGGTTGCGTTCGAAGGCGCCGAGGATCGTCTCCGCGCGTCCCTCGCCGATCCCGTCGAGCTCCATCAGGCGCTCGCGGGCGTCCTCGTCGTCCATGTCGCGGAGGTCGTCGGCGTACTCGATCAGCGCCTCGTGGACGCGCGCCCCCCACCCGCCCTCGGTGCGGAGGACGCGCTTCGTCGTGCCGCGGTCGGAGACCGTCCGGATCAGCCCCTCGGTGTCGAGGTCGATCGCGCGGACGTAGTCGACGATCTCGCGGCGCGCGTCGCTGTTCAGCGCCCGGACGCTCTCGTCGCGGACGTGGACGTGGTAGCCGCGGCCGCCGGAGAAGACCACGGTGAGGTCGTCAAACGCGAAGTCGTCGTCGAGGAAGTCGAGGAGCCGAAACAGCGCCCGCTTGCACGCGGCGAGCATGTCGGGGTAGGCGGTGGTCTCCGGGTCGACGCCGGGGAGGTGATCGGCGTCGAGGTCGAAGACGAGGTCGGCGGAGCGCCACCCCTTCTGCGACATCGTCGACGCGCCGGGATCGTCGTAGCGGGCGGCCGAGAAGTACGCGTGCCGGGGCGCGTTGTCCGCGAAGAACGTGTCCACGTCGCCCAGGTCGTACAGCGACTGGTGACGGAGCATCGTCGTTCCCGACCCGGGAGTCCACGGGATGTGGCCCCACTCGCGGAGGTTCGCGTCCGGCGGGAGCGCCGGCGAGGCCCGGCGGTAGTAGTCGCCGAACCGGCCCTTGAGGTACTCGCGCGTCCGGTCGTCCATCGTCTCACCTCGTACCCGCGGTCGACGTATCAACGTATCGTTCGCGGGCGACCGACGAGGCCGGGGCCTCGGACGTTCGGCGTCGACCCGTCGAACCCGCTTCACCCCGAGTGACCGGACGCGATCCGACGGCGTTCCGTCCGGCGAACCGCGCCCCGTCGGCAGTGTTTAGTCTGGCAGCGCCGATGACCGAACGCGGCTGTCCCCCATGCTCGACGAGATACTCGACGTGCTCATAGACGAGGTAGCGAAACTGATCCCCGACGTCATCTGGGGCGCGATATTCCTGCTGACCGGTCTCTTGACGGCGATGCTCGGCGTGACAACGCTCCTCGGCGTAGCGACGCTCGGCTGGTCGCCGCGGTTCGGCGGAATACTGACCGCCGTCGGCGCGCTGCTGGTGGTCGGCGTGCTGGTCTCGTGGTATCGGTGACCGGCGCCTTCGGCACGCGATCTCTCTCCGCTCCGAGAACCCCGCCAACGGGACCCGATCTGCCTCCCGAGACGACCCCTCGACGGATACCCGGCCACAACACTAACCGGGACCGCTTCGTACCACGTGACATGCGTTCCGAAGACGAGGTTCGCGAGCAGTACGAGTTCCTCCGCGAGCAGTTGGACGACGAGGAGATGAACCACCGCGGCGTCGAGGAGCTGTTCGCCCACTACAAGCGCGCGCTCGGCTGGGTGTTAGAAGAAGAACACATGTAGCGCGCGCTCGTTAGGTTTATCAGTCGGTACCCTGTACGTTCAGGTGACGCTTCGTCTGGAGGGCCGAAGCGTCAGCGGGGACCAATCGGCAGGCCTGACGCGGCTTTTTTCCGCGTCGGGCGTGCCTCTTTCCGACGATAACACCGACGAGCCGCAGCGCCGTCGGCGACGACCGTGACCGTCTCAGAACCCGAACACATCACGGAGTAGAAACGAGTGTGTGACGGCTCAGGGGCGCAATGTCGAGATGACGGTTGCTCCGCTGACAGAACGGATCCCGTGAAATCCGTCGACTACACGGGGTGACGGAGAGATAGGCGCTCCATATAACGGTATATTTATTTATTCACGATAGGTATGTGTAGATCGTTGTATGTACGACCTCACAGGTTTCCAGCGTGACCTGCTCTACGTGATCGCCGGCTTGGACGAGCCCCACGGACTCGCCATCAAGGAAGAGCTCGAGGACTACTACGAGAAGGAGATCCACCACGGTCGGCTCTATCCCAACCTCGATACGCTCGTCGAGAAGGGGCTCGTCGAGAAGGGCCAACGCGACCGGCGCACGAACTACTACACGCTGACCCGCCGCGGCCGCCGCGAGATCGACGCGCGGACCGAGTGGGAGGCGCAGTACGTCGACCACTGATCGACCGACCCCACCGACGGATCCGGCGGTCGACAACGGCTCGTCTCGCGCCTTCGCCGGCCCTCCGTGTCTCTCGTTCGTCCGCTCGTCTTCGATCTGCCGACACGTCCGGTCGCTCGGCCGCTCCCCGCTGATATTTTGACCGAGACCGGACGCTTTTCGCCCGGAGTTGGACGTTTCTCCAACGTCGGCCGTATCGCCTTTCCTTTATTCGCTCCGAGGGCCACACGTCGGCATGGATCGCGACACCGCAGCGCCCGACGTGACCGACCTCCCGGGCGACCGCGCGCGGGAATGGGTGGAGTACCACCACGAGTCGGCCGCGCCGAGCACGTACGTCTACGAGTTCGTCTGGGACCGCACCGCGCCCGCCGAGGGCCCGTTCTGTACCGACGTCGACGGCAACGTTCTCATGGACTTCACCAGTCACGTCGCCGCCGCGCCCCTCGGCTACAACAACCCGCTGATCATGGAGCCGCTCGCCGAGTTCGACCTCGTCGACCCGCTGAAGATCGCGGGACAGGACTTCTACGTCGCCGGCGGCGAGTCGCCGGGCGACGGGGTCCCGGGCGCGTCCGGACTGATGGAGCGGCTCACGGAGGTCACCGCACACTACGATATGGACACCGTCTTCCTCTCGAACTCGGGGGCGGAGGCGGTCGAGAACGCGATCAAGATCGCGTACGACGAGTCGGGCGGCGCGAAACACGCGATCACCTTCGACGGGGCGTTCCACGGGCGGACGCTGGGCGCGCTCTCGCTCAATCGGTCCAAATCCGTGTACCGCCGCGATTTCCCGGAGATAAGCGGCGTGCACGACGTGCCGTTCTGCGACGACCGCACCTGCACCGCCGAGACCTGCTCGTGCGGCTTCTTCGCCGACGGCGTCTCGCAGCTCCGGCGGAAGCTCGACCCCGAACGCGGGCACGTCGACCCCGACGACGTGGCGTACCTGATCATGGAGCCGATACAGGGAGAGGGGGGGTACCGGTTCCCCTCGGAGGCGTTCACCGACGAGATCGCCGCGCTGGCCGACGAACACGACATCACCCTGATCGCCGACGAGATCCAGTCGGGCGTCGGTCGCACCGGCGAACGGTGGGGGTCGGACCACTACGCGCTCGAACCCGACGTGATCACCAGCGCCAAGGGGCTTCGCGTCGGCGCGACGATCTCCCGGTCGGACGTGTTCCCGGACGAGAAGAGTCGGCTCTCGTC
The DNA here is from genome assembly GCF_052439115.2 of Halorubrum sp. FL23. Classification (NCBI taxonomy): domain Archaea; kingdom Methanobacteriati; phylum Methanobacteriota; class Halobacteria; order Halobacteriales; family Haloferacaceae; genus Halorubrum; species Halorubrum sp. FL23. Next base: position 32,679 of record NZ_JBQVRO020000007.1, on the reverse strand, counting down.
GACGTGGGGGGCGGGAGACATCATCGCGTCGGCGCAGGGCGCGCTCACGCTCGACGCGATCCGCGAACACGACCTGATGGACAACGCCACCGTCCGGGGGCGGCAGTTCAAGGAGACGATGCGCGACGCCGACCTCCCCGGCGTCGACGACGTGCGCGGGAAGGGGCTGCTGCTCGCGCTCCAGTTCGACTCGAAGGAGCGCCGGGACGCGGTCCTGAAGCGCGCGTTCTCGCGGGGGCTGCTCACGCTGGCGTGCGGCTACGACGTGCTCCGGGTCCTTCCGCCGCTCGACGTGACCGAACGCGAGATCGCGCTCGGCTGCGACCTCCTCACCGCGGCGATCGAGGGCGCCGCGTAGCCGCGGGGCCGTCGGCCTACCGGTCCGCGTACCACTCCGCGAACTTCTCTAACGCGCGCCCGCGGTGTGACACCGCGTTCTTCCGGTCGGTGTCCATCTCGGCGAACGTCTCGCCGTCGTGTTCGAAGATCGGGTCGTAGCCGAATCCGCCCTCCCCGCGCGGCGCGACGATCCGACCGGGGACGTACCCCTCGAAGAGCTTGACCGGGAGCGGGTCGGTCGGCGCATTTCCGTCCGGCTCGGTCCCGCCTCCGCTCGGCCCCGCCGCCGCGGCCGCGTCCCGGTCGCCGCGGTCGACCGGATCCGGGGTCGCGGCGAACCCCCCGCCGTCGCAGTAGCCGAGCACGCAGCGGAACGCGGCCCGGCGGTCGTCGAGGTCGGCGGCGATGTCGTGGACGCGCTCGATCCCCAGCGTCTCCTCGACGTACGAGGAGTACGGGCCGGGGAAGCCGTCGAGCCCCTCGACGAACAGCCCCGCGTCGTCGACGAGGACCGGCTCGCCGAGGTGGCGGTACGCCTCGCGGGCGCCGCGCGCGGCGATCGGCCCCAGCTCCGCGGCCTGGATCTCTGGGTAGTCGAAGTCGAGCCGCTCCACCGAACCGTCCCGGAGGTAGCGCTCCGCCTCGCGCACCTTCCCGGGATTCGTCGTCACGTATCTGAGCACGGGTGGGGATGCGGGCGGCCGGAACGAATAGCCGTCGGTCGCGGGCGAGCGCGGACCCGCCGGCGCGGCCGTCGAACTGCGGCAGTACGTTTTTGTTGATTCACCGGGCTTTGTGCGACATGGCCCTCCCGACGTTCGAGAAGAAGCGGCTGATCGGACTCATCGCGATCCTCTCGTTCGGGGTCACGGCGCTGTTCGCCGTGCTCCTCCCCGAGATACTGGGACCGTTGATCCCCGCCACGTTCATCCTCGGGTTCTTCATCCTCATCCCGTTGGTGGTGCTTCTGGGGGACGACTTCCCGCTCGTCGGCGCCGAGGTGCCGGCCGAGCAGTCGATCTCGGCCGCCGAGGATGACCCGCTGGCGACGCTCCGCGAGCGGTACGCGACCGGCGAGATCGGCGAGGAGGAGTTCGAACGGAAACTCGACCGGCTACTGGAGACCGAAGAGTTGGCGGGGCGCGTCGAAGACGGTCCCAACCGCGAGCGAGAGCGAGAGCGCGACATCGAGTTCGAGTAGTCGGTGATCGGTGCCCGGGGACGCGCGGCCTCCGGAACCGCTCCGAACGGACACCCTCTTACGCTCCGACCGTCAGGAACGGACGGACATGCTGATCGCCGGAACCGTCATCGCCGATCCCGAGACCGTGATCCCCGACGGCGCCGTCGTCGTCGAGGGGGAGACGATCGCCGCGGTCGGCGAGGCCGAACCCCTCCGCGAGGCGTACCCCGACCACGAGCGACGCGACCTCGACATCGTGGCGCCCGGACTGATCGGCGGCCACGTGCACTCCGTGCAGTCGCTCGGCCGCGGGATCGCCGACGACGCCGCGCTGCTCGACTGGCTGTTCGACGCCGTGCTCCCGATGGAGGCCGCGATGGACGCCGACGCGACACGCGCCGCCGCCGAACTGGGCTACCTGGAGTGTCTGGAGTCGGGGACGACGACCGTCGTCGACCACCTCTCCGTCAACCACGCCGCGGAGGCGTTCGAGGCGGCGATCGAGACGGGGATCCGCGCGCGGCTCGGGAAGGTGCTGATGGACAAGGAGTCGCCGGACGGCCTGATCGAAGACACCGACGCCGCGCTCGCGGAGAGCGAGTCGCTGATCCGCAAGTACCACGACGCCGCCGACGGTCGGGTGCGCTACGCGGTCACGCCGCGGTTCGCCGTCTCCTGTACGGAGGAGTGCCTGCGCGGCTGTCGCGACCTCGCGGACCGCCACGACGGCGTGACGATCCACACGCACGCGAGCGAGAACGAGGACGAGATCGCCGCCGTCGAGAAGGAGACGGGAATGCGAAACGTCCTCTGGCTCGACGAGGTCGGACTCACCGGCCCGGACGTGACGCTCGCGCACTGCGTCCACACCGACGAGGCCGAGCGCGAGGTCCTCGCCGACACCGACACGGTCGTCACCCACTGCCCCTCCTCGAACATGAAGCTCGCCTCGGGGATCGCCCCGGTGCAGGACTACCTCGACCGCGGGGTCACGGTCGCGATCGGCAACGACGGGCCGCCCTGCAACAACACGCTCGACCCCTTCACCGAGATGCGGCAGGCGAGCCTCCTCGGGAAGGTCGACGCCCGCGACCCGACCCGGCTTCCGGCCCCGACGGTGTTGGAGATGGCGACGGTGAACGGTGCGCGCGCCGCCGGCTTCGACCGTCTCGGCGCGCTGCGCGAGGGACAGCGCGCGGACGTGATCGGGATCACCACCGACCGCACCCGCGCCACCCCGCTCCACGACCCGCTCTCGCACCTGGTGTACGCCGCCCACGGCGACGACGTGGTGTTCACCATGGTCGACGGGCGAGTCCGGTACGACGACGGCGAGCACGTCGGGATCGACGCCGACGCGGTTCGCGAACGCGCCACCCGCCACGCGACACGCGTCGTCGAGGAGGCCGGCATCGAGACGACCGAACTGTAACCCCGCAGACGGGGTCGGCGGGGGTGAGAGCACCGGCCTCCCCGAGACGCTCGCGGAGCGCCATCTCTGCCGCCGGACCGACGCGTCGAACATATTCGGGGGAAAGAACGCGGGGACGCGGGCCGAGTCCGACGTATGGATCGACCACGGCTCACGACGCTTCTGGTCTGGTCAGTCGTGGGGACGTATCTGCTCGTCGCGCTCGGGGCGACTGCCGCCGCGGACGCCGGTGCCGCGGTCGCCGCGATCCACCAGGTCGCCGCGGTCGCCGTCGGCGCGCTCCTCGCCGTCACGGCGCTCGTCGCCCAGCGGACGGCGGCCGCTCGCGGAATCCGCGTCGGAACGATCGCCGTCCTGATCGCCTACGCGGGACAGGCGGGCGTCGGGCTCGCGGGGCAGACCGGCGTCGTCCCGTTCGACGGCGGCCTCCACCTGTTGGGCGGGGTCGCGGTGTTCGCCGTGCTCCTCGTCACGCTCGTGCTCAGGGTCGAGGCGACCGCGACCGTCTCGAGCGCCGACGGCTCTCTGGGCGGCTCGAGCGCCGACGGCTCTCCGGCTGGCTCGGCCGATCGGGCGTCGTCGAACGAACCTGACGGGAACGCCGACTCCTCGGCGCCCGGCGGCGGCGCGCTCTCGTTTCGGGACCGGGGGCGGGCGTATCTCGAACTGACAAAACCCCGGCTGATGTGGCTGTTGTGCCTGCTCGCGCTGGCCGGGATGGGGTTGGCCGCCGCGGGCGGCGCAACGCTCGACGGCGTAACCGTCGTCGCGACCCTGGGCGGCGGCGTCCTCGCGACCGGGGCGTCCGGGGCGTTCAACCACATTTACGAGCGCGACCGCGACCGGAAGATGCGGCGGACCGCGGACCGACCGATCGCGACCGATCGAGTCGGCGTCCGGCGCGCGGTCGGCTTCGCCGTCGCGCTGGTCCTCGCCTCGATGGCGGTCATGCTCGCCCTCGTCAACGCGCTCGCGGCCGCGCTCACCGCGGCGGCGATCGTCTACTACGCGTACGTCTACACGGTGCTGTTGAAGCCGACCACCAAGTGGAACACCGTGATCGGCGGGGGGTCCGGTGCCCTGCCCGCCCTGATCGGGTACGCCGCGGTGACCGGGACCGTCCGCCTCCCGGCCGTCCTGCTCGCGGCCGTCGTCTGCTGTTGGACGCCGGCGCACTTCTACAACCTCGCGATCGCTCACCGCGAGGACTACGCGCGGGTCGACTACCCGATGCTCCCGGTCGTCGCGGGCGTCGGGACCGCGCGGCGACGGATACTCGCGTGGCTCGGCGTCACCCTGATCGCCGCGGTCCTGCTCGGGAGCGTCACCGGGCTCGGCGTCCTCTACGCCGTCACCACCACGGCGCTCGGGGCGCTGTTCGTGCGAAGCGTGGTCCGCCAGTACGACGTCGACCAGCGGGACGCCGGGGAGGAGCGGGCCGCCGCGTACCGGAGCTTCCACGCCTCGAACGCCTATCTCGGGGCCGTCCTCGCGGCGATCCTCGTGGAGACGTTCGCGATGTGAGCCGGGCCGGCGCGGCGGACCGCCGCGGCGCTCGCCTCGTCCGAAGCGGGTCGTCGCCGATCCGGTTCAACACCGCCGGGCGAACATGTGCGTGATAACGCTCACCATGCGTATCTGTGTATCGGACCGTGTGAGCGACCGATGAGCAACCGTACGAGATCCGACGGTGACGACGTTCCAGCGATGCAACGCCTCTATAATCGCATCTGGCTGTTGGCCGCGGCGGCGATCGTGTTCTTTCTCGTGGCCTACGTCGGGTGGGGACTGCTCGATCTCCTGTCGCTCCCAGTGAGGTGACCGAGAGATGAGCAACCCACTCGACGACCCCGACGACGACTGGTGGAACACGCCGGTGCACCGCCGCGAGAGCATCTGGCTGGGGCTCGCGGGCGCGTGGTCGCTCGGCATCTTCACGTGGATGGCGGGGTTCACGCAGTTCGGCGACCAGAACCCGATCGGCACGACGTACGAGGTCGACCCCGACCAGTATCAGGAGCGCGTCGGCGAGTACAAGGAGGCCGCCGAGGAGACGGACGACGGCCTGATCCCGCCCGGCGACGACGTGTACGTCGGCGCGATGCGGTTCAACTGGGACGGACTCCCGGCCGTCCTCGAGGCGGGACGCGAGTACGACATCCACCTCGGCGCCTACGACGTGCAGCACGGCTTCTCGGTCAGGCCGGAAGAGAACCTGAACAAGCAGATCAACCTCCAGGTGTTCCCGGGCTCCGAGTGGGTGATCCCGATGACCTTCGACGAGCCGGGCACCTACCACGTCGTCTGTAACGAGTTCTGCGGACAGGGCCATCGGACGATGCACGGTCGCTTCACGGTGGTGGAGGGGTAGCATGTCGGCGATCGCCTCCCTCTTCCGGAACGACTACGGGTCGGACGGCTTCCGAACCTGTTCGGTGACCGGACTCGACATCCACCGATCCGTGGAGAACTACGTGAAGCTGTTCGGACTGACCGCGGTGATCGCGCTCGCGGTCGGCGGGAGCTTCGCGTTCTCCGTCGCGATGACGCGCTGGGAGTTCGTCGGCCTCCTCGACCCGAGCAGCTACTACACGCATCTGAGCATACACGCGTGGAACCTGCTCATCTTCTGGATGGTGTTCATGGAGATCGCCGTCCTCTACGTCGGCGGTCCGATGGTGCTCGGCCGGAAGCTCCCGCTCCGTCGGCTCGCGACCCTCGGGTGGGTCACGATGGTGGCCGGGGCGATCGGCGTGAACGCGTCCATCTGGCTGGCCGAAGCGCCCAACGAGGCGCCGCTGTTGACGGCGTACGTCCCGCTTCCCGTCACGCCGTGGTTCTACGGCACGGCGATCCTCTTCCTGCTGGGGGCCACGATCGCGGCGGTGCCGTTCTTCGCGACGATCTGGACGGCGACCCGCGACAGCAGCAGAACCCTCCCGCTCGTCGCCTTCGGCGCGTTCGTCACCGGGATCATCGCCGTGGAGGCGATCCTCGGCGGGATCGCCGCGTTCGCGTACGCGCTCGCCTGGCGGATCGACCTCATCGCCTCGGTGGACCCGGGGATCTATCGGCAGCTCTACTGGATCGTCGGCCACGGGACACAGCAGATCAACCTGCTCGCGATGATCACGGTGTGGTACTTCCTGACGCACGTGGTGGGCGGCGCGGTGGTGATCTCCGAGAAGGTCTCGCGGACCGCCTTCATCCTCTACCTCTTCTTCATCAACCTCGGGGCGGCCCACCACCTGCTCGTCGACCCCGGTATGTCCGCGGGGTGGCGCATCTGGAACACCTCCTACGCCTTCTACGGGGCGGCCTTCGCGAGCATGATCCACGCGTTCGCGATCCCGGCGGGCATCGAGGCCGGTCGGCGGCGGCGGGGACAGGGCGGCGGGCTCTTCGGCTGGCTCACCTCCGCGCCGTGGCGAAACCCCGTCTTCGCCTCGACGATCTTCAGCATCATCCTCTTCGGGTTCCTCGGCGGGATCACCGGCGTCGTGATGGGGCAGGTGCAGGTGAACATGACCTGGCACAACACCCTCGCGACGGTCGGTCACTTCCACGCGACCGTCGCGCTCGGGACGACGCTCGCGTTCTTCGGGCTCGTCCTCTTCGTCATCAAGACGATGTTCCGCCGTGACTACGTCTCGGACACGCTGGCGAGCGCGATCCCGTACGCCTACGGGGCCGCGATGAGCGTCGCCACGCTGATGTTGATGTACGCCGGGATCCTCTACGGCGTGCCGCGCCGGACCGCCGAGGCCGTCAGGAACATCCCCGGCTCGGAGTTCAGCTTCTCGGCCGCGATCCCGATATTCATGATCTTCGGGGTCTTCGCGCTCCTGGCCATCCTCTCCGGCGTCCTGTTCGTCGGCGTCTCGGTCGGCTCGCTGCTGTTCGGCGGTCGGCTCCCCGCCGGCGACGACGGCGGGATGTTGCCCGAGGGCGGGCTCCACGCCGACGGCGGAGAGCCGATCCACGCGGTCGAACTCCGCGGGACCTTCACGCTCTGTCTGATCTTCCTCGGCGTCTTCGCCGCCGTCTACGTGTTGAACTGGTACCTCCTGACCCAGCTGTGGGCGATCGGCGCGTAGGCGCCGACCGTCCGGACCACCGTCTGCTCTCACGCCCGAACGACCGACCCGATCGCCGCCCGACCGACAACGAGACATCCCACGAATGACCGACGCTTCCCGACCGACGACCCGGACGCGACTCGGCGGTATCGTACGCCAGGCGTGGCGCGACTTCCTGAGCGTGTACTACGCGAACACGCCCGTCTGGCGCTGGCTCAAGAGCGGCGCGCTCGTCTTCCTCGGGTTCTTCCTGTGGATGGGCGGGAACGTCTTGACGGCGTACTGGACCGAGGCGATCGCGCTCCGGTACGCGATCGCGTACGGCTTCGTCCTGATCGCGTGGGGGCCGCTCACGCACCTGCTCGTCGTGCCGGCGGTGATCCGACTGCGCCGCACCGCGGAGAACCCCACCGTCAGGCGGATCGCCCGCAACGGGTCGACGATCAACTTCACGACGTTCCTCGTGATCGTCGCGCTCGTGGGCACCCTCGCGCCGGGCGTGATGCTGCTCGACTTCTCGTCCGGCTTCGGCGCCGACGGCGGCGACGTGACGGCGGACCTCGTCTGCGAGACGGGCGGCGACCCGATCACCTGCGAGCTCGAGACCGCCGAGGGGGTCGACCACGTGGTGCTCCTCGCGGGGGGTGAGGAGATCGACCGCAGCGGCGAGCCGCCGTACGCGGTCTCGGCGCCCCGCGAGTCGCTCTCCGACGGCCCCTCCGGGGCGCAGTTCGTGGTCGAGCTCCGGGGCCCGAACGGCGAGACCCTCCGTCGGTTCGTTCGGACGGTCTGAGGGGGCGTCGGACTGCCCACCGCTCCGGTGGTGCGGGGCCGACCCCTCGCGTCTCACTCCCGGAGCACCGACCGCGTCGAGTTCGTCACGACGATCCCGCTGCTGGCGGCCATCGCCAGGGCGGCGAAGAAGGGGTTGAGCGCTCCCGCGACCGCGAGCGGGATCGCCACCGCGTTGTAACACAGCGCCCACGCCACGTTCTCTCGGATGCGCCGCCGCGTCCCCGCCGCGAGGTCGAACACGGTCTCGACCGCTCGAAGGTCCTCACCGGCGATCACGACATCCGCGGCCTCGACGGCGCGAGCCGTCCCGTCGCCCATCGCGATGCCGAGGTCGGCCGCCGCGAGCGCCGGCGCGTCGTTGGTGCCGTCGCCCACCATCACGGTGGGCCCGGCGGCGGCGAACCCGCGGATCGCCTCGAGCTTCCCGTCCGGCGGCACGCCGGCGAAGACCTCGTCCACCGCGGGGTGGTGCCGGAACCGGTCGGCCCGCGGGCCTTCGTCGCCGGTCAGGACTGCCACCTCCCGGTCGGCGAACGCTTCGAGGGCCGCCGTCCAGCCGGCTCGGTCGCGGTCCTCGACGGCGATCACGCCGCGGGCGGCGCCGTTCCATCCCACCACGACCGGCAGGGCGCCCCGATCGGCGACGGTGTCGACGCGCTCCCGCAGATCCTCGGGGAGCGGACCGCACTCGCGTTCGACGAGATCGGCGGTCCCGACGACGACGCGCGAACCGGGGGGCCGGGAATCGGACTCCCCGCCGTCGCCGGCGGCGAGCGTCCCGGAGATGCCGGCGCCGGGATGGCGGGTGAACGACTCCACCCGCGTCTCTCGTGGGCGATCGTCGATCGGAGGGCGATCGTCGGTCGGTGGGCGGTCGTCTGTCACCACCTGATCGCCCGCCGCAGCCTCCCGGATCGCGTCCGCGACGGGATGGTCGGCGCGGCGTTCGACCGCGGCGGCGCGCCGAAGCGTCCGGTCGTCGCCGTACGTGCCGCTGACGCGCATCTCCCCCGCGGTGAGCGTCCCGGTCTTGTCGAACACGACCGTCTCGGCGTCCCGAGCCACCTCGAACACCGAGGCGTCCGTGACGACAACGCCGCGATCGAGCGCGTCGCGGAGCCCGCCGGAGACGGCGAGCGGGGTCGCGAGCCCCATCGCGCACGGACAGGAGACGACGAGGACGGTCAGTCCGGCGAGCATCGCGCCGGCGATCGGTCCGCCGGTCACGAACCGCCAGCCGGCGACGAGCAGCCCGATCGTCAACACGACCGGCACGAACACCGTGGCGAGCGCGTCGACGAACCGCTGGATACCGGGGGTCGCGGTCTGGACCTCCCAGAGGGCGGCGGCGAGGCGGTCCGCGGTGCTCTCGGCGTCCTCCCCGACCGCCATCACGATCGCGCCGGCCGACTCGTCCGCTCCGCCGTCGGCCGCCCGGACATCGCCGAGGAGCGTCGCGCCGCCGATGACGGTCTCGCCGGGCTCCTTTCGCACCGGCAGCGACTCGCCGGTGAGCACGGACTCGTCGACGTCGGCGGTCCCCTCGATCACGGTGCCGTCGATCGGCACGCGTTCGCCGGGCGTGACCCGGACTCGGTCGCCCGGCTCGAGGTCCGCGATCGGGACGGTTTCGGCGCCGGCGTCGGTCACGCGCGTCGCCGACTCGACGCGAGCGGCCGTGGCGGTTTCGAGGAGGTCGTTCGCCCGCGCGCGGACTCGGCCCTCGTAGTACCGCCCGAGCGAGACGACCATCACGACCGCGACCGTGACGTCGTAGTACAGGTGCGTGCTGCCGGTCGCGAGCGCGAGGGTGCTGTACGCGTACGCGGACAGCGCGGCCACCGCGACGAGCAGGTCCATGTTCGGCCGACGCGCCCGGACGCTCACGTACGCGCCGCGGAGGAGCGGCGCCCCCGTGTACGCCAGCAGGACGGTCGTCAGGAGGGCGATGAACGCCAGCGGCAGATACCGCCCCGCGGCGGTGGTCGTGTCGATCGCGAGGACGTTGGTCTCGACGCCGAGGTAGCTCGGGTACAGCGACAGGACGTACCACGGCATGATCAACATCGCGAGGAAGCCGCCGACCGCGAGCCGCTCGACCGTTCGGTCTGCCGGGCTCGCCTCACCCTGCCCGGCGTCTGCAGCCGCCCCGCGACCGCTCTCCGTCGCCGACCCGTCCCGAAACCGGAGCGTGTAGCCGTATCCGGAGAGCGCCGTCGGGAGCTCCGCGCGCGCGATCTCCTCCGGATCGTAGACGACCCGAGCGGTCTCGGTCCCGTAGTTGGCATCGACCGCGTGCACGCCCGCCCGATCGTCGCCGCGCAGGTCGAGGAACGCCTCGCAGGTGGTGCAGTGCATCCCGTCGACCGCCAGATAGGCCTCGGCCGCGTCCGACGGGGGCGCCGACTCGGGCGCCGCGTGGTCGTCTCCGGCCGGCGCGCGGTCTTCTCCGGCCACCGCTCCTTCGGTCCGGCTCCCCTCCGTCTCGTCGTCGTTCGCCGCGTCGCCGCCGTCCGCCTCGTCGAGTCGGCGAGCCACCTCCAGACAGCCGCGACAGCAGAACTCGCCGTCGACGCCGGGCGTCGTGACGGGCGGGTCCGGGGTCGGGAGATCACAGAGCCGACAGTCGGCCATCAGTCGTGATCGGTCGGCCACCCACGAGACCCTATTCGCGAACGTGTTCGGGACGTCGCCGACGATCGGCGGCGCGGCCGGGTGGGGATCGGTCGGCGCCGCGACCCGTCGGGCCCGGAAGCGGCGGGCCCCGTTCCGTGCTGAGACGGGTATAAGCCCGCCTCCCGAATAGTTCGGCTGGTCGCGTCAGCGGGCGGGAACGTCCGGTGTCATCTTCCAATCTCGGACCCCACGTGAGATCGTCCGACGATGGTTGAACACGCCCTCGACCGACGACGCGTCACGCTCACGACCCGGCGGTCGGGGAGGGGACGCCCGCTCCCGCGACCGCGGTCCGAACCAGCGCCGGCTGCCGGCGGAGGAGACCGATGACACAGGCACGCCTGGTCGTCGAGCTTCCGGACGGCCCGTGGGCGGCCGACGTGTCCCGCGAGTTCCCGGAGGCGACGTTTCGGGTGATCGCGGGGCTCCCCGGGGACGGCCCGGGGTTCGCGCTCGTGTGGATAACCGCCCCGGACGTCGAGGCGGTGCTCGAGGCGATGGAGTCGCACCCGTCCGTCACCGAGACCTCGGTCGTGGGGCGGGCCGACCGTGAGGTTACGGTGCAGTTCGAAACCTCGGCGCCGCTGCTGCTCCTCGCGGCGAAGCGATCCGGCGTCCCCTTCGAGATGCCCGTCGAGATCAGCGACGGCGACGCGATCATCGACGTCACCGGCGCCCACGACCGGATCTCGGAGCTGGACCGGCAGTTCGACGACCTCGGCCTGGAGTTCCGCGTCAAGCACGTCCAGGAGCGGCTGCAGGCGAGCCAGCTCCTGACCGAGACCGAACAGGAGCTGCTCCTCAGCGCGATCGAGGAGGGGTACTACGACACGCCGCGAACCTGCTCGCTCACCGACCTGGCCGACTGCGCCGGATTCGCGAAGTCCACCTGCAGCGAGGCGCTCCACCGCGCGGAAGAGGTCGCCGTCAAGCGGTTCGCCGAGGACCTTCCGCCGCAGGCCGACGCCGACGAAGCGACCGAGTGACGCCCGCCCCCGCGCCGACCCCGCGATCGCACCGGGACTCCCCGGGGAGCGAGCGGGTTCGGCCGCCGTCCGCTCGCCCCCGAACATCCTTTAAGTAAAATCGGGCGATGATGTTCAGGAATTCGCCCACAAAATGAGAATAATTGTGCAATTATACAGAGTATAACTGTCTATCCACAACCGGAGGCAGAGACAATGACGCTACTCCCCAACATCGAACGGCGCTCGTTCCTGAAAGCCGCGGGCCTCGGCGGGGTCGCCGCGCTCGCCGGCTGTGCCGAGGACAGTACGGACGCCGCGGCGTCGACCACGTCGGCCCAAACGTCGGACTCGTCCGGCGCCGCGTCGGTCGACGTGGACAGGATCGCCGCGGATCCGACTGACGTGCCGGACCCGGTCGACTGGAGCCAGCCGCGCACGCACGACGTGACCCTCGAGACGCAGGAGCTGACCGCCGAGATCGAGCCCGGCGTCACCTTCGACTACATGACCTTCGAGGGTCGGGTTCCGGGGCCGATGGTCCGCGTCCGCCGGGGCGACACGGTGAACCTCACGCTGCGGAACCCCGAGAGCAGCAAGATGCCGCACAACATCGACTTCCACGCCGTCTACGGGCCCGGCGGCGGGGCCGACGCGACGACGATCGCGCCGGGCGAGGAGGCCACGATCAAGTTCAAGGCCACCTACCCCGGCGTCCACATCTACCACTGTGCGGTCCCGAACATGGACCACCACATCAGCGCGGGCATGTTCGGTGCCATCCTCGTCGAGCCGAAAGGGGGGCTTCCGGAGGTCGACCGCGAGCTCTACCTCGGCCAGCACGAGATCTACACGGACAAGGCGGCGGGCAAGGAGGGCCACCACAAGTTCAGCCTCGAGGCCGCCAAATCCGAGGACCCGACCTACGTGACCTACAACGGCGAGGCGTACGCCTTCACCGAGTCGGGGTACGGTCGGATCCAGGTCGAGCAGGACGAGCGGATCCGGGTCTTCATGTCCAACGGCGGCCCGAACCTCAGCAGCTCGTGGCACGCGATCGGCAACGTCTGGGACAAGCTCTACCGGGACGGCGACCTCGTCTCGGACCCCGCCCGGTTCGTGGAGACGACGCCGGTCAGGCCCGGCACCGTCACCGCCGCCGAGATCAAGACGCCGGTGCCCGGTCCGATCAAGCTCGTCGATCACTCGCTGACTCGGGTCGTCCGCAAGGGGGTTCTCGGTGTCCTCGACGTGCAGGGCGAACAGAGACCGGACATCTACGACCCCAACCCCAACGGCGATTCCGGCGGCGAGTGACCGCCGCTGGACGACTCACCGCCCACGATAAGCAGACCCACGGCAAACTTACACACTCGGCGCCGCGCCCTCGAACTCGCCGGGTCGGCGACCTCTCTCGGTCTCGCCGGCTGCCTCGAGAGCGCCGCGGCCGGCGCCGACGAGCTCCCCGGGCTCGCGGCGAACACCATGGCCGAGTACGGCGAGCGATGCCGCGAGACGCTCGGCGCGGGCGCGAGCGCGGCGATGCTCGCCGGCTGTGCCGGGGACGGGGGACTGGTGCCGTCTGATGGCTCGGACGGAACCGACGACTCGGACGGCTCGGATGGGGCCGAAACGCTCACCGGTAACTTCCGGCTCCTCATCAGCGACGCGCCGGCCGACATCGGCGACTTCGACCGGTTGGACATCACCCTCGGCGAAGCTCGGATCTTCGAGGCGACCGAGGGAGGGGACGACGGATCGACGAGCGACGGAACCGAGGCCGACGACGAGTCGAGCGACGCCGAGGACGGAACGACCGCGAACGGGACCGACAACTGAACGGGACTCGCTCCGGACGACCCGGAGCCGGAACCGAACGCGCGACGGACGCCGATCATGCGGGCGCTTTTTGCCGAGGCGGCCCCGACGGCGAGTATGACCATCGACCCGGCGGACATCGCCGAGCTCATCGAGGAGGGAATCCCGGACGCCGTCGCCCGCGTGACGACCCCCCGCGTCCACGACGACGAGGACGAGGACGCTCACTTCGCGGCGTGGGTCGTCTCGCCCGCCTTCGACGGGGAGTCGCTCGTCGACCAGCACCAGCGCGTGTACGACGCCGTCGGCGACCACATGACCCGGTCGGTTCACGCCTTGGAGATCAAGACGTACACCCCCGAAGCGTACGCGGAACACGGGGACGGGAGCCTCGACGAGGCGCTCCGAGAGGCCGGGCTGTTTCCGGTCGACGAGACGTAGGGGCCTGCGATCGTTTCCCGCCGACCACCCCGTCGACCCGTGTGATACGCCCCCGTCGTGCCCTCGGAGGAATCCGTTCGGGGGCCGCCGCGCTGGCGGTCTCGTTCGAGTTGGGGCCGGCGCGGGACCCGGCTTCCCGCGCGGCGAGAACGCCGGCCGCTTCCAGTAGCTTTTACCCGGTCTCCCGGGAACGCGCACGCATGGGTGAGGATTACCGCACGGAGGAGGACAGCCTTGGAGAGATGCAGGTGCCGGCAGACGCCTACTGGGGCGCACAGACCCAGCGCGCCGTCGAGAACTTCCCCATCTCGGGGATCCCGATGAGCCGCCGGTTCATCCGCGCGCTCGGCGTCGTGAAGAAGGCCGCCGCGCAGGCCAACCGCGATCTGGACCTCATCGACGACGACACCGCCGACGCGATCGTCGCCGCCGCCGACGAGGTCATCGCCGGCGAGCACGACGACCAGTTCCCGGTCGACGTGTTCCAGACCGGCTCCGGTACCTCCTCGAACATGAACGCCAACGAGGTCATCGCCAACCGCGCCGCCGAGATCGCCGGCGCGGAGATCGGCGACCGCGTCGTCCACCCGAACGACCACGTCAACTACGGGCAGTCGAGCAACGACGTGATCCCGACGGCGATGCACGTCGCCTCCCTCGAAGCGGTCGAGAAGGACCTCGTGCCCGCGCTCGAAACGCTCCACGCCGAGCTCGAGGCCAAGGAGACCGAGTTCGACGGCGTCGTCAAGACCGGTCGGACGCACCTGCAGGACGCCACCCCGATCCGGCTCGGGCAGGAGTTCGGCGGCTATCGGACGCAGGTCGCGAAGGGTATCGAGCGCGCCGAGAGCGTCCAGTCGAACCTCCGCGAACTCGCGCTGGGCGGCACCGCGGTCGGCACCGGGCTCAACACCCACCCCGACTTCCCCGAACTCGCCGCCGAGTACATCTCCGACGAGACCGGGACGGAGTTCCGCGAGGCCGACAACCACTTCGAGGCGCAGGCCGCCCACGACGCGATGGCCGAGGCGCACGGCGCGCTCCGCACGATCGCGGGCAGCATGAACAAGATGGCCAACGACCTCCGCCTGCTCGCGTCGGGGCCGCGCAACGGGCTCGGCGAGGTCGAGCAGCCCGAGAACCAGCCCGGGTCGTCGATCATGCCGGGGAAGATCAACCCGGTCGTCGCCGAGTCGGTCAATCAGGTCCACAAGCAGGTCGTCGGCAACGACGCCGCGATCTCGGCCGGCGCCGCGCGCGGCGAGATCGACCTGAACCTCTACAAGCCCGTCCTCGCGCACAACTTCCTCGAGTCCGCGGAGCTGCTCTCGAACGCCGCGGCGACGTTCGGCGAGCGCTTCGTCGCGAAGCTGGAGGCCAACGAGGAGTACTGCGAGACGCGCGTCGAGCAGTCGATGGCGCTCGCGACCGCGCTCAACCCCGCGATCGGCTACGACAAGGCGTCGAAAGTGGCCAAGAAGGCGCTCGCGGACGGAAAGAGCGTCCGCGAGGTCGCCGTGAGCGAGGGGTACCTCACCGAGGCGGAGGCCGACGACGTGCTCGACCCCGAAGCCATGACCCACCGCGTCATCCTCGGCGACGACGACTGACCGTCGGCGACTGACTGTGGGTGACTGATCGCCGGTAACGATCGAGACCGCCGGGTTCTCCGGCGTCGCTTGCCGGCGCCGGGAGGAGTCATTCGCGCCGGATCGGCACAATTTAAGCCGGAGTCTCCCGCCCTTCGAAATGGATGAAACTACACGAACATCAAGCGAAGAGTATCTTCGCCGACGCCGGGATTCCCGTACCGGACTCCCGGCTCGCGACGACTGTCGACGAAGCGCTCGACGCGGTCGACGAGATCGGCTACCCGGCCGCGATCAAGGCGCAGGTCCACGTGGGGGGCCGCGGCAAGGCCGGCGGGATCAAGATCGCGACCGACCGCGACGAGGCCGAGCAGTACGCCGAGGAGATCCTCGGGATGGACCTCAAGGGGTACACCGTCGATCAGGTCCTCGTCGAGGCCGGCGTCGACTTCGTCGACGAGCTGTACGTCGGCGTCACCATGGACCGCGGCGAGGGGAAGCCGGTCCTGATGGTCTCGACCGAGGGCGGCGTCGACATCGAGGAGGTCGCCGAGGAGAACCCCGACGCGATCGCCCGCGAGCACGTCGACCCCGCGTTCGGGCTCCACCCGTATCAGGCCCGTAAGGTCGTCTACGAGGCGGGCGTCGACGCCGACGTGGCGCTCGACGTGGCCTCGATCCTCTCGACGCTGTACGACCTCTACGAGGAGAACGACGCCTCCGAGATCGAGGTCAACCCCGTCATGATCACGGACGACCGCGACGTGGTCGCCGCGGACGCCGTGATGAACATCGACGAGGACGCGCTGTTCCGCCAGCCCGACCTCGCCGAGATGGCCGAGGAGTCCTACGAGGACGACCTCGAACGAAAGGCCGGCGAGTACGGCTTCGACTACGTCCGCCTCTCGGGGAACGTCGGCATCATCGGCAACGGCGCCGGTCTCGTGATGACGACGCTCGACCTGGTCGACTACTACGGCGGCGCGCCCGCCAACTTCCTCGACATCGGCGGCGGCGCGAAGGCCGAACGCGTCACGCAGGCGCTCGACATGGTGTTCTCCGACGAGAACGTCGACGCCGTCGTGTTCAACATCTTCGGCGGGATCACCCGCGGCGACGAGGTCGCGAAGGGGATCAACGAGGCCTTAGAGCAGTTCGACGAGATCCCCAAGAAGGTGGTCGTCCGGCTCGCCGGCACGAACGCCGAGGAGGGGATGGAGATCCTGAACACGGACCTCGTGGAGGTCGAGAAGACGCTGGAGGACGCGGTCCAGCGTGCGGTGCAGAACGCCGAGGAGGTGACCCAATGAGCATTTTCGTCGACGACGACACGCGCGTCGTGGTACAGGGTATCACTGGCGGGGAAGGGAAGTTCCACGCCGGCCAGATGATCGAGTACGGCACCAACGTCGTCGCCGGCGCGGTGCCCGGCAAGGGCGGCCAGGAGGTCGACGGCGTCCCCGTCTACGACACCGTCGACGAGGCCGTCGAAGCGGAGAACGCGGACGCCTCCGTCATCTTCGTGCCGCCGGCGTTCGCCGCCGACGCGATCTTCGAGTCGCTCGACACGGACCTCGATCTGGCGGTCGCGATCACCGAGGGGATCCCGACCCAGGACATGGCGAAGGTGAACAAGCGCCTGAGTGAGACCGACACGCGGCTCCTCGGCCCCAACTGCCCGGGCATCATCACGCCCGGCGAGTCGAAACTCGGCATCCTCCCCGGCAACATCTTCTCCGAGGGGAACGTCGGGCTCGTCTCCCGCTCCGGCACGCTCACCTACCAGGTGGTCGACAACCTCACCGAGCGCGGGCTCGGTCAGTCGACCGCCATCGGCATCGGCGGGGACCCGATCATCGGGACTTCCTTCATCGACGCCCTCGAGGCGTTCGAGGCCGACCCCGACACCGACGCGGTCGTGATGTGCGGCGAGATCGGCGGCGAGGACGAGGAGCAGGCCGCCCGCTTCATCGGCGAACACATGGACACGCCGGTCGCCGGCTTCATCGCCGGTCGCACCGCGCCGCCGGGCAAGCGCATGGGCCACGCGGGCGCCATCGTCTCCGGCTCCGGCACGGGCACGGCGCAGTCGAAGATCGACGCGCTCAACGAGGCCGGCGTTCCCGTCGGCGACACCCCTGAGGAAGTCGCCGACCACGTCGAAGAGTTCCTGTAGCGCCGTTCCGCGCGCCGCACGGAGCAGCCGCTCCGTCACACCCGTTTTCGCGCCGTTCTCAGCTTCGGTCGCCGGAACGAAAGGTAAAATTACTCGTAGCGTGAGGTGTGGGTATGGATACCGATCCCACGGGCGACCGGGGCGGGCCGGAGGTCGACGCCTTCCGGGGATCGGAGCCGGCCGGGGGCGGGCCCCGGCGGGTGCTTCTCGTCGACGACGAGCCGGGCGCGGCCGACCTCGCCGCCACGCACGTCGAGCGCCTCCTCGACGGGGTGGAGACGGTGACGCGGACCTCGCCGACCGAGGCGCTCGACGTCGTCCGCGAGGAGCGGGTCGACTGCGTCGTCAGCGACTACAACATGCCCGGGACTCACGGGCTCGAACTGCTTGAACAGGCCCGGGCGATCGACCCCGGACTCCCGTTCGTGCTGTTCACCGGACGGGGGAGCGAGGAGATCGCGAGCGAGGCGATTTCGGCGGGCGTCACCGACTACCTCCAGAAAGGGGTGGGCCGCGACCGGTACGAGATGCTCGCGAACAGCGTCGAAAACGCCCTCAGCCGCCGCCGGGCCGAGCGCGACCTCCGGGAGGTGAACGCGAAGGTCACCGCGATCCACGAGTTCGCGACCGACGTGTCGGCGGCCGAGAACGCCGCCGAGGTGTTCGAGCGCGTCGTCGACGCCGCCGAGGGGATCTTGGATTTCAACCGCTGCGTCACGCTGCACCGCCGCGGCGACCAACTCGTCCCCGCGGCGCGCTCGGCGAGCGTCGGCGAGGACGAAGTCAGGACGTTCGCCGTCGGCGAGGGGGTCGTCGGAGCCACCGCCGCCGACGAGCGGACGATCGTCGTCGACAGTCTCAGCGTCGACCCCGCGGATCCGGACGCCCTCGAAGATCCGGAGAGTCCGGGACGGAGCGGCGGCAGGGCGGAGTCCGACTCGGCGACCGGCGATCCGGACGCCCGCGCCGGTGCGGAGGAACTGGCCGAACCGGTGGCGGACGACATCCGCTCCGCGATCAGCGTTCCGATCGGAGCGTACGGGGTGTTTCAGGCCGTCTCGGACGGGTACGCCGCGTTCGACGGCGGCGACGTGGAGTTCGCCGAGCTGCTGGCCGCCCACGCCGCCGACGCGCTCGAACAGCTCGAGACGGAGCACGCACTCAGGGCGGAGCGCGACAGGCTCTCCGCGCTGTTCGAGGACCTGCCGCTGCCGGTCGCCAGGACGGCGGGCGGGGACGGAAGCGAGCGCCGGCTCGATGCCACCAACAGGGCGTTCGAGGAGACGTTCGGCTTCTCCGAGGCGGGGAACGACTACGAGACGATCCGCGAGGAGGTCGTTCCGGACGACGAACCGAACATCGACCCCGCGGCGGTGATCGCTGCCGACGAGCCGCTTCGCCGGGAGGTGCGCCGGAAGACGGCCGACGGGCTCCGCGATTTCATCCTCAACGTCATTCCCGTCGAGCGGCCGGACGAGACGATCATCTACAACGTCTACGCCGACATCGGCGAGCAGAAGCGGATCGAGCGCACCCTCCGGCGGCTCCACGAGACGACCCGCGAGATGTTCCGCGGCGGGGACCGCGAGGAGATCGCGGCGCTGGCGGCGCGGGCCGCGGTCGACATCTTGGGGTTCCCGAGCAGCGGCGTCCGACTGTACGACCCCGACGCGGAGGCGCTGCTGCCGACCGCGCTCAGCGAGGAAGCGACCGAGGCGCTCGGCGAGCGACCCGCGTTCGGTCCCGGCGACGGACGGCTGTGGGACGCGTTCGAGACCGGGGAGTCGATCGTCGTCGACGACCTGAACGCGGTCGACACCGCCATCGGCTACGGCGAACACCGAAGCCTGCTCGTCGTTCCGCTCGGGGACCACGGCGTGATGCCGCTCGGCTCCCGGGAGCCGGGGTTCTTCGACGACACCGCGATACAGCTGGCCCGGGTGCTCGGCGCGAACGTCACCGTCGCGCTCGACGACGCCCGTCGCACGGCCCAGCTCCGCGACCGCGACGCGGAGCTGCAGCGGGAGATAGATCGGTTGGAGAAGTTCGCGGGACTCGTCTCCCACGACCTCCGGAATCCCCTCAACGTCGCCGCCGGGCGGCTGGATATCGCCCGGACGAAAATCGACGACGACGACGCGCTCGACGAACTCGCACGGATCGCGGCCGCGCACGACCGGATGGAGGAGCTCATCGACGACCTGCTCGCGCTGGCGCGACAGGGGCGGACCGTCGACGAACTGGAGTCCGTCTCGCTCGCCGACGCGGCCGCGCGGGCGTGGCGGAGCGTCGACACCGCGGACGCGACGCTGGAGCTGCCCGAGCGGACGCTCGCCGTCGAGGCCGACCCGGAGCGCCTGCGGACCCTGCTGGAGAACCTGTTCACGAACAGCGTGGAACACGGGGTCACCGAGTCGGCGGCCGACGCAGGGAGCGTCACGGTCAGCGTCGGGGCGCTCGCGGACGGCTTCTACGTCGCCGACGACGGGGTCGGCTTCGAGATCGATCCCGAGGAAGCGATCGAGTACGGAACGTCGAACGACCCGCGCGGGACGGGGTTCGGGCTCGCGATCGTTCGCGAGATCGCGGCCGCCCACGGGTGGTCGATGGACGTGATCGACGAAGACGGCGCGCGGTTCGAGTTCCGGACCGACCGCTGACAGTGGGACGCGCTGCGACCGACGGTGTATATAAAACGGTCGTGGACGTGCGAGATCTGCGCACACCCGGGTCACGGTTATGCCCGACTCGACCGTGCGTATTGGGTATGGACGAAGGCACCCGCGAGCTGCTCGAGCCGCTCCCGCCGAGCGCCAAACTGGTCTACTACGTCCTCGACGAGGAGGGCCGGTTCGACCAGACCGGGCTCGCCGAGGAGACGCGTCTCTCGACTCGGACCGTTCGGTTCGCCGTCGAGAAGCTCACCGAGGTCGGGCTCGTCGAGGAGGGGCTCTGTCCCAAGGACGCCCGGCGGTCCGTCTACGCCACCGTCCCCGAGTCGGAGCGGTCGACCGGCTCGGATCCCGAGGCGGCCTCCGACCCCGACGCGGAAGCGCCGACGGCGACCGCGGTCGCCGAAGACTGACGCCGACCGCGTTTCGCTTCCCGGTCCGTTTTCGCCCGATCCCCTTCCCTCGATCTCCCGTTCCCCCGATCCGTCGCGTTTTTGCCCGCGCGACCGGTAGTGAGCCCACTCGATGGCGACGTATCACATCGAAACGTACGGCTGTAGTTCCAACCGGGGCGAGAGCCGGGAGATAGAGCGGGCGCTGCGCGACGGCGGCCACCGCCCGGCAGACGGTCCCGAAGACGCGGATGTCGCCATCCTCAACACCTGTACGGTCGTCGAGAAGACGGAGCGGAACATGCTCCGGCGCGCCGAGGAGCTGGAAGAGGTAACCGCGGAGCTCGTCGTCACCGGCTGTATGGCGCTCGCGCAGGGCGAGGCGTTCGAGGAGGCCGACGTCGACGCCGAGATCCTCCACTGGGACGAGGTCCCCTCGTACGTGCTCAACGGCGAGTGCCCGACGGTCACGCCCGACGCCGAGCCCGTCCTCGACGGCGTCGTCGGCATCCTCCCCATCGCGCGGGGCTGCATGAGCAACTGCTCGTACTGCATCACGAAGTTCGCGACCGGACGGGTGGACTCCCCGTCGGTCGAGGAGAACGTCGAGAAGGCCCGCGCGCTGGTCCACGCGGGCGCCAAGGAGATCCGAGTGACCGGCCAGGACACCGGCGTGTACGGCTGGGACGACGGCGACCGGAAGCTCCCGGAGCTGCTCGACCGGATCTGCGACATCGACGGCGACTTTCGCGTCCGGCTCGGGATGGCCAACCCCGGCGGGATCCACGGCATCCACGACGAGCTGGCCGACGTGTTCTCCGACAACGAGGAGCTGTACGACTTCATCCACGCGCCGGTCCAGTCGGGCTCCGACGAGGTGCTCGAGGAGATGCGTCGTCAACACCGCGTCGAGAAGTTCCGGGAGATCGTCGAGACGTTCGACGACCGGCTCGACCACTGGACGCTCTCGACCGACTTCATCGTCGGCTTCCCGACCGAGACCGAGGCCGACCACGAGCGGTCGATGGACCTCCTCGCCGAGGTCCGCCCGGAGAAGATCAACGTCACTCGCTTCTCGAAGCGCCCCGGCACCGACGCCGCCGACATGAAGGGGCTCGGCGGGACCGTGAAGAAAGAGCGCTCGAAGGCGATGTCGGAGCTGAAGATGGAGGTCGTCGGCGAGGCGTACGAGTCGATGGTCGGCGAGCGCTTCGAGGTGCTCGTCGTCGAGGAGGGGACCGGCGACTCCGTGAAGTGCCGCGACGGCGCCTACCGCCAGATCATCGTCCAGAACGCGACCGAACGCGGCGTCGCGGTGGGCGACTTCGTGGAGGTGGAGGTGACCGGTCACAACACGGTGTACGCGTTCGGCGACCCGGTCGACGAAACGGCCTCGGACGCCGCGGGCGCCGACGACGCCGGTCGAGTCCCGGGCGACGACTGACGGGACGCGCCGTGAGGTCTCCTCGTACGCGCAGACCTCCTCGTACGCTCAGGCCTCCTCGTAGATCATCTCGACCTCGTCGGCGAAGCGGTCCAAGATGTTGCGCCGCTTCTTCTTCATCGTCGGCGTGAGGAGGTCGTTCTCCTCGGTGAACTCCTCGTCGACGAGCCGGAACTGCTTGATCCGCTCGTACCGCTCGAACTCCTCGTTGACGCGGTCGATCTCCTCCTGGATCCGATCGCGCACGCGGTCGTCGCTGCAGATTCCCCTGTGGTCGTCGGGGAGATCGACGCCGCGCGTGTCCGCCCACGCGGCCACCTTCTCGAAGTTCGGGACGATCAGCGCGGAGACGAACTTCCGACCGTCCCCGAGCACGACGCACTGCTCGACGAACTCGTTCGCCGCGAACCGGTCTTCGATCGGGCCGGGGGCGACGTTCTTCCCGGTGGAGAGCACGAGCAGCTGCTTCGCGCGCTCGCGGAAGGCGACGTAGCCGTCGGGGCGGAGCTGGACGATGTCGCCCGTGCGGAACCACGGCTCGTCGGGGTCGCCCTCGCGCTCGGCGGGGGGCGTCCCGGCGAGAACGGCGTCCTCCGGGATCCGATCCGGCTCGGTGAAGGCCTCCGCGGTCGCGTCCGGGCGGTTCCAGTAGCCGTCGGTCACCTGCGGACCCCGGACGAGCAGCTCGCCCACGTCGCCCGCGAGGTCCGCGACCTCCTCGCCGACGACCGTGTCGTCGATCGCGATCTCGGTGTCGACCACCGGCGGGCCGATGGTGCCGACCTTCGGCTCCTCTGGCGGGTTGACGCTGATGACGGGAGAAGTCTCAGTCAGTCCGTACCCCTCCAGAATGGGCAGGTCCATCGCGTGGTACAGCGCGCACAGCTCCGCCGACAGCGACCCGCCGCCGGAGATGAAGAAGTCGATGTTGCCGCCGATCGCCTCGCGGACCGACGAGAAGACGAGCCGGTCGGCGATCGCGCGCTTCGCGTCGAGCAGGGCGCCCGGGTCGTCGGCCTCGTGGTGGGCCTGTCCCACGCCGACCGCCCACTCGAAGATGCGCTCTTTCACCGGCGACTCGCCCGCCTGCTCGCGGATCGCGTCGTACAGCTTCTCGTAGACGCGCGGAACGCTCGTGGTCGTCGTCGGCCGGACGAGCCCGAAGTCCTCGCGCAGGGTGTCCGGGCTCTCGGCGTAGCCGACGGTCGCGCCCGCCGCGAACATCATGTAGTGGCCGGCGAGCCGCTCGAAGACGTGCGCGAGCGGGAGGAACGAGAGGGTCGTCGACGCGGCGCTGATCCCCGGTACGTCGGGGTCGCGGTCCGGGCGGTTCGCGAACCGCCGGTAACACTGGTTGACGTTCTCCCGGAAGTTGGCGTGGGTGAGCCGGACGCCCTTCGGCTTGCCCGTCGTGCCGGAGGTGTAGATGAGGCTCGCGAGGTCGTCGGCGTCGACCGCGTCGATCCACGACTGATAGGCGTCCTCGTCGAACGCGTCGTCGCCGAGGGCGTGGACCTCGCCGAGGCTGTACACGTCGTCGGCGGAGAGGCCGGCGTCGCCGTCGGCACCCGCACCGCCGAGCTCCGCGTCGAGATCGGTCGCGTCCACGTCGTCGAACGAGACGATCGCGTCGAGGTCGTGTTCGAGGTCGTCGGCGACCGCGAGCACCTCGTCGAGCAGCTCGCGGTCCTCCACCACGACGACGGTCGCCTCCGGGTCCTCGATCAGGTAGCGGAGCTGAGCCGGCGAGGAGGAGGCGTACACGGTCGTGACGGTCGCGCCCGCGGCGAGCGCCGCGAAGTCGGTCTGGGCCCACTCCATCCGGGTCTGCGCGTACAGCGCCACGCGGGTGTCGCCGTCGACGCCGAGCTCGCGGAAGCCGGCCGCGAGCCGCCGGACGATCGCGCGCATCTCGGCGTAGGTCAGGTCGGCGAACTCGCCCGCGGAGGCTGGCGGAAGCACCCCGGCGGAGACTAACGACCGGTCGTAGATCCCGCCCTTGTACCGCTGGGCGAGCCGGTCCGCGTTGCGCTCTGCGGCGCGTTCGAACATGCGCGGGAGCGTCTCTCGGGCGACCACGTCGTCCGCGAACTCCCGCTCCGCCTCTCGCCAGTTCATACCACGAACTCCCGCCCAAACAGTATAAACGGTTGGGTAGTTTCGAGTTCATTCGAGGGGCGGAACGCGAGGGTTTAATCCCGAGAGAGGGCGAGGGACCTCTGTGGACCCCGATCGGATCCCCGCCGAGTTCCCCGCCCCGAGCTTTCGGGGGGCACAGGAGCGGGCGCTCGCGGACATCCGCGACGCGTTCGCGGCCGGCAACGACGTCGTCCTGGTGCGCGCGCCGACCGGCAGCGGCAAGTCCCTCCTCGCGCGGGCGATCATGGGCGCGTCGGCGACCGTCGAGGAGACGGCCCCGAGCGAGGCGACCGGCGCCTACTACACCACTCCGCAGGTGTCGCAGATCGACGACGTGGAGGCGGACGGCCTGCTCGACGATCTGGCGGTCATTCGGGGGAAATCGAACTACGACTGCATCCTCCCCGGCGAACACGACACGCCGGTCAACCGCGCCCCCTGCGTCCGCCAGCAGGGGTTCGACTGCTCCGTGAAACACCGGTGTCCGTACTTCTCCGACCGCGCCATCGCCTCCGGGAACCGCTACGCCGCGATGACGTTGGCGTACTTCATGCGGACCGCCGGCTCGGAGGTGTTCCGCAAGCGCGACACCGTCGTGATCGACGAGGCCCACGGGCTCGCGGAGTGGGCGGAGATGTACGCGACGATCGAGCTCTCGCCCGACCGCGTCCCGGTGTGGGACGAGGTCGGGGTCCCCGACGTGGCGGCCGACGCCGGCCCCGAGGAGGACGCGCTCGACCGCACCGCGCGGTTCGCCGCGTCGCTCCGGGACACCGCCAAGCGGGCGAAAGACGAGCTGACCGGCCGCCCCGAACTCGACCGCGAGGAGGTCGCGCGTCGGGACCGCCTGCAGGAGCTGATCAGCGAGCTCGGCTGGTTCCTGGAGGACTACCGCGACCCGGAGTCGCCGACGACCTGGGTTGTCGACCAGCCCGACGGCGAGGGGTCGGCGCTCGCGATCAAACCCCTCGATCCGGCTCGCTACCTCCGACACACCGTGTGGGACCGCGGGAACACGTTCGCGCTGCTGTCCGCGACCATCCTCTCGAAGGAGGCGTTCTGTCGGGGGGTCGGCCTCGACCCCGCGAACGTCGCCCTCGTCGACGTCGAGCACACGTTCCCGCTCGCGCACCGTCCCCTGTACGACGTGACGCAGGGCCAGATGACCTACGAGCACCGCGACGAGACGGTGCCGAAGATCGCCCGGCTCATCGTCCGGCTGATGGCGGAACACCCCGACGAGAAGGGGTTGATCCACGCGCACTCGTACGATATCGCCGGTCGACTCACGGAGCTGCTCGGGGAGTTCGGCGTCGCCGCGCGGGTCCGCCGACACGACCGTGCGAACCGCGACGCGGAGCTGGCGGCGTGGAAGGCGAGCGACGACCCGGAGGTGTTCGTCTCGGTGAAGATGGAGGAGGCGCTCGACCTGAAAGGCGACCTCTGTCGCTGGCAAGTGGTGTGTAAGGCGCCGTACCGCAACACCAACGACTCTCGGGTCGCCCGCCGGCTCGCCGACGACCAGTGGGCGTGGTATCACCGGACCGCGCTCCGGACCGTCATTCAGGCGTGCGGACGCGTCGTGCGCGCACCCGACGACCACGGGGCGACGTACCTCGCCGACGACTCGCTGTTGGACCTCTTCGACCGCGCGGAGGCCGACACGCCGCCGTGGTTCCGCGACCAGATCGACGCGATGACGACGCCGACGCTGCCCGACTTCGATCCCGACGCGGCGCTGGCCGGCATCGACGCCGCGCCGTCCGGGCCGTCCCGGGCGGCCCGCGAGCGCGGGAGGACCCTCGGGAACGAATCGGGTGGGCGCGGGAGCCACGGCGGCGGCTCCCGTACGAACGGTTCGAGCGCGTCCGGCGGGACGGAGTCGGAGTCGACCGCCGGGAGCGGCGAGGGGGACGGAGCAACGCGAACGCGCTCGGAAGCGGACGCTGAGCGCCGGAAGGACCACCCGCTCTCAGACGTCTGGGGCGACGGCTAGGAGACACCGGCGAGGGAGGGTGTCGCGGACACCGATCAGCGACGGGGATCGGGGGATTCCGGACCGGTTCCGTTCAGCGCTTACAGGAGCGTGACGCCCCACGCGGCCATGGAGCTGACCATGAGGAACGCGAAGAACAGCGCGAACAGCTGTTGTCTGTCCATACACCGGATACGACCGCAGAGCGTGATAACTCCTGCGGGCGCGGGTCAGCGGCCGAAGCGGCGCCGGTCTCCCCTCGCCAACTGAATGAGGGGCCGTTCAGCATGCATTATACACCCACGGATTGATCAACCGTCAATATATATCGTATAAGGTGTATCAGGAACCTCAATCGATTAGTAACCTTCATAAACCATCACGCCGGTATGGTAGATATGGCAACAAAGGGTCTGTCGACCGCGCTGACGCTGTACGGTGCACGTACACTGACACTGTCTCAGGCGGCCGCACAGGCCGGTCTCAGCGAGGCAGAGTTCATCGACCAGCTGGAGCGTCGCGGGATCGAAGTGACCGAGTCGGAGCGCGCCGCCGCGCTCGGTAACGAGCAGCCGGCCCACGCCGACTGACCGACGGCGACACGCGGGACGACGGATTTCTTCTCTTTCGCAGCGACGACTGGCAGCGGCGCCCAGACGGGGCTCTTCCGCCCGCGCCGTCTACGCCTCGGGGACGAGGTGAACCTCGCCGCCGTGTTCGAACGCGAGCACGGAGTCCTCGTCGCCGTCGACGAAGGCGGGGTTCGGGACCGTCTTCGCCTCGTACGTGACCGGGTCGAGCACCTGGATCGCGTTCTCGTCTTCCACCGTCACCACCGTCGTCTCCGTCGCGTCGTCTCGGCGGCCGAGTCGGGTCGCGTCCGGGGCCGCCGCGTCCTCGAACTCCGAGGTGTACTCCTCGCCCGTAGCGAGGCGGACGCCGCGGAGCCGACCGGCGACGCTGGTGACGAGCACGGGGCCGTCGCCGTCCTCCGGGTCGAGTATTTCGCCCTCGGCGTAGCGCGGGAGGCGGACCGCGAACGTCACCCGGTACACCTCGTTGCCGTCGCCGTCCTCGGTGACGAGCGTCGGGTACGACTCGAAGCTCCCGCCGAGCGACTCCGTGATCCGCGTCGCGACGTTCTGCGCGAGCCGGTTCGACGAGAGCTTGATGTCCGGCCCGTCGTCGGTCTCGTTGACCTCCGTGATGAACGCCTCGCGGTCGCCGTCGGCCTCCTGATCGGCGACGTACGACTCGGCGATGTCGAGCGCCTCGGCGCGCTCGGCCGGCGTCAGATCGCGCTCGTCCGCGCGCACCTGCACGACCCCGGCGTAGTAGCCGCCGGCGATGCGGCCACACCGGTCGCAGGTCCCCCGCGAGATCTTCACGGGGACCGTCACTTCCGCCGAACGGAGCGTCCCGCGGACGACCCCCGAGAAGCGGCAGTGCATCCGGACGTTGTTCTCGTCGACCTGCTCGGGTTCGACGCCCCACTCGACGTCTTCGGCGGCGACGTGGACCCCGAGGGCCTCCGCGACTTCGTCGACGGCAACGTCGGTGTAGTCGCGCGCGCCCACGTCGCGCCACGACTCGCCGCGGCGGACGGCCCCGCAGCCCGAACAGACCAATACCTCGATCCGGTCGGGCGCGTCGACCAGCTCGAAGTCCTCGAAGTAACAGTCGTCACACAGCAGCGCGTCCCGCCCTCGGGGGTCGCCGGGAAGCGGCTCGCGCCGCTCCGGGACGGCGTCGCCACACCGGGGACAGAACTCCCGCGACTCGCTCATTACCGGCGGCTACGCCGAGGAGGCGTTTAAGCGGCGCGGACCGCCCCGCTCGGGGGCGCCGGAGCCACCACGAGACCCGATCCCTCCGAAATCGTTTTTCGCGCGGACCGAGAACGGGTGCGTATGAGCGGAAACCCCGACGACGAACGGCTCGAAGAGCTGCGAGAGAAGAAGATGCAGGAGCTCCGCGAGCGCGAGCAGGGCGGCGGCGCCGACGCGGAGGCCCAACAGCAGGCACAGGAGCGCGCCGAGGCCCAACAGGAGGCCGTGCTCAAACAGTACCTCACGGACGGCGCGCGGCAGCGGCTCAACGCGGTCGCGATGTCCAAGCCGGAGTTCGGCGACAAGGTGAAACAGCAGGTCGCGGCGCTCGCGCAGAGCGGCCGGATTCAGGGACAGATCGACGAGGACCAGATGCGCGACCTCCTGAAAGAACTCCAGCCCGACCAGCAGAGCTTCGACATCCAGCGGCGATAGATGGAGCTCGCGCTGCTGTACAGCGGGGGGAAAGACTCCTCGCTCGCCGCTCACCTGCTCGACCGGTTCTACGACGTGCGCTGCGTCACCGGGAGCTTCGGGCTCACGGAGGACTGGAAGCACGCCGAGCGCGCGGCCACGGAGCTGGGGTTCCCCTTCGAGCGCGTCGACCTCGACCGAGCGGTCGCCGAGGAGGCGGCCCGGACGATGATCGACGACGGCTACCCGCGGAACGGGATCCAGCGCGTTCACGAGCACGCCTTGGAGGCGATCGCGAGCCGCGACGTCGACGCGATCGCCGACGGCACGCGCCGTGACGACCGAGTCCCCACGGTGTCGCGGGCCCAGGCGCAGAGCCTGGAAGACCGCCACGGGATCGACTACATCTCCCCGCTCTCCGGGTTCGGCCGCCACGCGGTCGACCGGCTCGTCGAGGAGACGTTCGACGTCCAACAGGGGCCGAGCGAAGAGGTCCCGAAGGCGGATTACGAGGACGAGCTGCGAACGCTCATCGCCGGCGAACACGGCGAGGAGACCGTCGCCGAAGTGTTCCCGGACCACGACCAGACGTACGTGCACGGCCGGAACGACTGACCGGCGTGTGCGCCCGGCGCGCGTCGCTCCGGGCGGGACCGCCGAGTTCTCGCCGAGCCGGGATCGCCGGAACGACTTTTGACCCCGCGCTCGTTGCTTCGCGTATGTCATCCGAACGAGTCGTCGAGCTTCTTCGAGAGGCCTACGCCGACGAGATCGAGACCGTGATGAACTACCAGACGAACGCCATCGTCCTCGACGGCGTCCGCGCCGAGGAGATCAAAGAGAGCCTCCAGCAGGACATCCAGGAGGAGCTCGGCCACGCCGAGCAGCTCGGGCAGCGGCTCAAACAGCTCGACGCGCGCCCACCGGGGTCGGCGGAGTTCACGGCCAAGCAGGACTCCTTACAGCCGCCCGCGGACTCGACCGACGTGTTGTCGGTGATCAACGGCGTCCTCGACGCCGAGGAGGGCGCGATCGCGACCTACCGCAGCCTGATCGACGCCGCGGAGGACGCGGACGATCCGGTCACCGAGGATCTCGCCGTGACCCTCCTCTCCGACGAGGAGGCCCACCGGACCGAGTTCCGCGGGTTCCAGAAGGAGTACCAGCGCGACTAGGCGGGACGGGCGGCGCGTCGGCGCCGCGACTCGGGAGCCGGCCGGTGCGATCCCGCACCGAAAGGATGCTTTCAAGCGGACGCTCGTCGAACCGACGTGCATGTACGACGGCCTCAAGGGATTCCGCGACTTCTACCCCGGCGAGCAGTCGGCTCGTCGCGAGGTGACGGACGCGATCGAGGACGCCGCGAGCCGGTACGGCTTCCGCGAGATCGCCACGCCCGCGTTGGAGCGGACGGAGATGTACGTCGACAAGTCGGGCGAGGAGATCGTCGAGGAGCTGTACGCCTTCGACGACAAGGGCGGGCGCGGCGTCTCGATGACGCCGGAGCTCACCCCCACGGTCGCCCGGATGGTCGTCGCGAAGGGCCAGGAGCTCTCGAAGCCGATCAAGTGGGTCTCCACTCGCCCGTTCTGGCGCTACGAGCAGGTCCAGCAGGGGCGCTTCCGTGAGTTCTACCAGACGAACATCGACGTGTTCGGCTCCTCGGCGCCCGAGGCCGACGCCGAGGTGCTCGCGGTCGCCGCCGACGCGCTCACGAGTCTGGGGCTCACCGGCGACGACTTCGAGTTCCGAGTCTCGCACCGCGACATCCTCGGCGGGCTCGTCCGGGCGCTCGCCGACGACCCCGACGCGGTCGACACCGCGGCCGCCATCCGCGCGGTCGACAAGCGCGCGAAGGTCGGCGACGGGGAGTACCTCGGACTCCTCTCTGACGCCGGGCTCGACCGCGCGACCGCCCGCGAGTTCGACGCCCTCATCGCGGACGTGGAAACCGCCGACGACCTCGACGCCGTGGCCGAGGCCGGCGGCGACGAGGTCGAGGCGGCGGTCGAGAACCTCCGGAACGTGCTCGCCGCCGCCGACGACTTCGGCGCCGGGGAGTTCTGCGAGGTGTCGCTGACGACCGCCCGCGGGTTGGACTACTACACCGGCGTCGTCTTCGAGTGTTTCGACTCGACCGGCGAGGTGTCCCGCTCCGTCTTCGGCGGCGGTCGTTACGACGACCTCATCGAGAGCTTCGGGGGCCAGCCCACGCCCGCGGTCGGCGTCGCGCCCGGTCACGCCACCCTCAAACTCCTCTGTCAGCGCGCCGGCGTCTGGCCCGACGAGGAGCTTTCGACCGACTACTACGTGCTGAGCGTGGGCGACACGCGCGGCGAGGCCGCCGCGCTCGCCCGCGACCTCCGCGCGCTCGGCGACGACGTGGTCGTCGAACAGGACGTCTCCGACCGCTCGTTCGGCGCCCAGCTCGGCTACGCCGACTCGATCAACGCCGAGACGGTCGTGGTCGTCGGCGAGCGCGACCTAGAGAACGGCGAGTACACGGTGAAGGATATGGACAGCGGCGACGAGACGACCGTGCCGGTCGAGGAGTTCCCGCCTGAAGAGGGGCTGCCGACGTACGAGGACTACGAGTAACCCCCCGGCGCGTCCCGCCGCGTCGCCGACCGCCGTCAGCCGACTCCCCCCTCAACGCTTTTCAAGCGCGCGCCGGGACCTGAAGACGATGACCCCGCTGTCGACGGCGATGCCTCCGGGCGAGGTCGGCCTCCGCGTGGCGGCAGGCGTCGCCCTCATCCTGATCAACGCGTACTTCGTGGCGATCGAGTTCGGCCTGACGCGCCTCAGACAGTACCCCGAGTCGGAGATGGACACCCCCGGACTGCAGCGCGCGTGGGAGATGACGGACGATCTGGAGTTCTACCTGACGACCTGTCAGGTGTGGATCTCCGGGACGAGCATCGCGCTCGGTATCGTCGCGGAGCCGGGGCTCGCCGCGCTGTTCGCGCCGCTGTTCGAGAACACGGCGTTCGCGTCCGCCGGCGCGGGGTCGCTGCTCGGCTTTTTCATCATCAACATGGTCCACCTCACCCACGGCGAACAGACCCCGACGTACCTCGGCGTCGAGCGCTCGAAGCAGGTCGCGGAGTACGGCGCGCGGCCGCTGTACTGGTTCGCGTGGCTCATCTCCCCGGTGATCAAGGTCGGCGACTGGGTCGCGAAAGCCACCCTCAGGCTGTTCGGCGTCGAGATGACGGGGTCGTGGACGGAGGCCGAAAGCGAGGTGTTGGAGACGCGCGCGGAGCTCCGCAAGCGCCTCGGGTCGATGATGGAGGAGGTCGAACTCCCCGAGGAGCGGCGCGAGGAAGTGCTCAACGCCCTCGCCGTCGACGAGGTCGACGTGACCGAGATCATGACGCCAGTCGACGAGATCGTCTCGCTGTCGACGGCCGCGTCGCCGGCCGAGAACTTCGACCGGATCCGGGACACGCCGCACAGCCGCTTCCCGCTCGTGGGCGAGTCGCCGGAGGAGTTCGAGGGGATCGTGTACGCCCCCTCGATCGTCTCCAACTTCGAGGCCCTCCAGCGGGGGGACGTGACGTTCGCCGAGATCGCGGCGCCGCCGATGACGGTTTCGGCCGACGCCAACGCGAGCGACGCGTACGACCGGTTCCAAGCGGAGAACCAGGAGATCGCGCTCGTGCTCGGGGACGGCGAGACCGTCGGGCTCCTCACCGCGACCGACGCGCTGGAAGCGGTGATGGGACAGCTCGAGGACCCGCTCGACGCCGACGAGCTGTAGCGGCCCGCGCTCTGCGGACCTCAGTTGAACGCCTCGCGCAGGAACACCAGCGCCCCGCCGAGCATCGCGAGGTTGCCGAAGAAGGCGAGCCGCTCGCCGCTCTTGTCGTCCTCGTCGGCGTTCCAGAAGTCGTGCATCGTCGCCGTCACCACCGTCAGGAAGGCGACGGCCGCGCCGGTCGCGATCCGCGGGAGCCGCCAGAGCGCGATCCCGACGCCCGCGGCCACCATCATCCCGGACGCGAACGGGGCGGCGAGATCGGGCGCCGGCACTCCCGCCGACTCGGCGTACTCGATCGTGTCGTCCATGTCGCGGAAGTCCTCGGAGGCCTGCGCGGCGAGGCCGACCCCGAGCAGGACGCGGCCGAGCCGCGAGGGCGCGGCTCCGGCGTCGGCTGGCGGTTCCGTCGGCTGTGTCGGGTCGTCGTCGGTCATACGTATACACACGGTAGCATGACACATAAATCGACGTGCGAAGCCGGCGGTCGCGTTAAGTTAGAGAATGAGGCGCTCGACTTCAGAGTGTCTATGGCCGAAACCGAGCGCCTCAGCGAACGTA